>JBEGLE010000111.1:0-10601 GCA_041183725.1 Pseudomonadota bacterium
ATCCAGCGGCATGAGCCAGATCAAGCATGGCCAGTGGCTCGTCCGCCAGCAGCCACTGCGGCTCACCGGCCAGCACCCGTGCCAGCAAGACCCGGGCCCGTTCACCGCCCGATAGCTGCATCACGGGGCGGGCGCGCAGAGCCAGCAGATCCATCGCCGCCATGGCCTGTTCACAGGCCGGCGAAACCTGCGCCTTGGTATCATTTGGCCATGGCAAGCGGCCGAGGCTGACCAGCGTTTCCACGCTGACATCCCAAGCAATCTCTCCGGCCTGCGGCAGATAGCCGATGGCCCTTGCGCGCTCAGCCCCCGGCAGTTTGGTTAGGTCGCTTTCCCCCAGAACAGCGCGCCCGCTGTCAGGGGCAAGCAGTCCGGCCAATAGTGCCAGCAAGCTAGACTTACCCGCCCCGTTTGGTCCGCAGATCGCGGTAACCTCGCCGGGGTTAAGCCGCAGCGAAAGGTCCGCCAAGCGGCCCGCCAGCGTGATCGCTTCGGCGCTAAGATAGGGCACTGCGATCATCCCCAGCCCCCATCGCCGCGCGCGCTGCGCCGCATCCGCAGCAAGAGGGCGAGAAAAAACGGTGCGCCGATCAGGCTCAAAACTATGCCCAGCCGCAATTCCCCCCCTGCCAAGGGCAGCAAGCGGCAGGCAACATCAGCCATGAGCAACAGCAAGCCCCCAGCCAGCGCGCTTGGCACGATCAGGCTTGATGGCCGCCGATCTGTTAATGGGCGAACCAGATGGGGCACGACCAGACCGACGAAACCGATAATCCCCGCTACGGCCACCCCGCTGCCCACAGTCAGCCCTACGCCGGCAATCAACAGTGCCTGCAAGCGGCGCGGATCTATCCCCAGCGATCGGGCTACGGCTTCCCCCAACACCAAGCCATCAAGCCCGCGACCAGACAGGCGCAACAGGACAATGCCCAGCAAGGCACAAGGCCCGGCGATCAACACGTCATGCCAACCGCGATCCGCCAAAGCGCCCATCAGCCAAGTGACAATCTCTGACAGGGCAAATGGCGTCGGTGCCAAACTAATCGCCAAGCTCATCAGCGCGCCAGCCAAGCTGGCCAGCATCATGCCGGCAAGGGTAAAGGTTGCCACCCCGGCCTCGCGTCCGGCAATCAAGCCCAGCAAGGCCATGGCGGCGGCAGCGCCGATCAGGGCAAACAGCGGCAGGGCCCAGATACCCAGCAGCACCGGTCCGGCCCATAACGACAAAACCGCCCCCAAGGCCGCACAAGGGGCAATGCCAAACAGCCCCGGATCGGCCAGCGGGTTGCGTAAATAGCCCTGCATCGCCGCCCCCGCCGCGCCCAAGCCGCCACCCACGGCCAGAGCCAGAAGGGCACGCGGTAGGCGCAATTGCATCAGGATAACTGCGCCATTGCCCCCATGCGGATGAAACGGATCGATCCACACCTGCCCGGCCAGCAACGACAGCGGTACGGCCACAGCTAGCAAAATAAGAAGCGAGAGATTGAGCCGGGTCATAGCCTGACACCTACATTTTGAATGGCCTTCGACGCGCTCTGGCTGCGCGGTTCTTTTGCCTGATCCCCATTGCCAAGCCCGCTCATCCTGAGCCCGTCGAAGGATGTAGCGCCGATCCCGTCCCGCACCGCTTTCAGCCGCGCCGCCGCTGGAATGATCGTCGGGCCGCCACACCACAGCAGGGCAGGATTAAACGGCGCTCGGCGGGTGTCTCTCAGGGCCGCCAGTGCTGGATGGGTCAGCAGACGATCCTCTTGCGCATGGCGATTGCCCGCCACCAGAATTACCCTTGGAGGATCGGCCAGCACGCGTTCCAGCGGCAAGACATCAGCCTGACGCAGTCCTTTGGCCGCTGCAAAATCGGCAAAACCGGTGCGGCGAAGCAGTTCGGCAATTAAGGTATCATGCCCAGCAACAATCCCGCCCGATTCCCAAACCACGGCTGGCAAAGCGGGTGCATCGGGCGGCGGGGCGGCCGCGGCCAAAGCAGCCTCTATGCGGGCGATCAGCGCCTCTCCCCGCTCAGGATGGCCAGTCAGCATGGCAAGGCGGCGGATCTGCGCCTCGCTCTCGGCGACAGTCGAGGCCACCGGCACTTCTTCAAGCCGCAAACCAAGGCTGGCCAAGGCTGCGCGGGTGGCTGGCGCGGTGAAATTGCCTGAAACCACCAGATCAGGCTGAAGCGCCACCAGTTCTTCCACCGTGCCATAGGTAGCGGAAAAGCGCCGCGCCAAGCCGCTATCCATCGAGCTGGACGCGGGATTGCTGCTATAGGCCGATAAGGCCATGATCTGCTGCGGATCGGCCACTTCGGGCAAAATCGCATCGGTGCAGGGGTTAAGGCTGACCACTGTTGGCGCCTTACCCTGCACATGGCCATGGGGCACCGGAGCACAGGCCCCCAGCGCCAAAGCTATCAAGGCGGGTAGCGCCTTCAGAACCGTGCCCTCGCGCCGAGATAGGCAGAACGCCCTGCGGTCGCATAGCCGGCAGCGGTTTGGTATTGCGCGTCGGTCAGGTTCTCTACCCGGCCATAGATTTCCACCCCATGCCCAACCGGCGCTGCGGCGCGCAGGGTTACAAGGGCATAGCCATGCAACTTTTGGTTGGAAAACTGGCTGTCATAGCTGCTGGATACCATGCGCAGATCGCTGCCCAAGCTGAGGCCATAAAGCGGCGAGCGCCAATCGGCGGCAAGGGTAAGAGCATGCCGCGGACGGCGCGCCAAATCGCGGCCTTCATACCAATCGCCAGATGTACGGTTGAAGGATTTCACGAAGCTGTATTGCGCGCGCAAAACCAGCGGATCGCTGGGACGCCAATCGGCCTCAAGTTCATAACCATCGGCGCGCGCCTTGCCGATATTGGCATAGGTACCAACCGCATAGTCGCCCAAATGGGCCGCGCAGATCCCAACCGCGCTGCTATCGCAGGACACGAAGCTGATCAGATTGGTGCTATCCCTTCGGAACAGCGTGGCAGCAGCATGGAAAGTATCGTCGCGCTCGCCATAGTCCAGCCCCGCTTCATAAGAGTGGCTCAGCTCTGGTTTCAGCGCCGGATTACCGGCAAAGAGGAAGCCATAATCATTACCAAAGGCATTCAGTTGATAAAGGGTTGGCGATTTAAAGCCTTCCCCATAACTCACACGCGCGCGCAGATGGCGCGCAAGAACCAAGCTGGCATTGGCCCCATAGGTCCAGTGCCCACCAAATCTATTGTGATGATCAAAGCGCAGACCCGCAGCCAGATTTAACCCTCCATCGCTGTAATTCAGCAAAGCATGGGCGCTCGATTGGCTGGCGGTCTTGCGCGCCGTTGCCGCATCACGAAATTGCGTGCTTTCGCTATCGCCACCAAACACCAAGGCCAGCTTTGGCCGCATGGTCCAGCGCCCAGCAAGCGCAGCACTGGTGGTGCGCCCCCGATAGAACAGGCCACCCAGATCGCTGCCATCATAATGGCGGCGGGTATCGAACAGTGCACCGCTGGCCTCAAGCTCAAGTTGGCCCGGCACAGTATAGGTCAAACCGATGCGGCCGCTGGTATCTCGCGTATACTGCACATCATTGCTCGTCACGCCAAAGCCATCCACCGCGCGGCGGCTATCGGCATAGCGGCCATTGGCGGAAAGGGCAAAGCCATGCCCCAAATCAACCCTGCCCTTGCCCGTCACTTCCGATTGGCGGAATCCATCCACTTCTGGATCCCCGACCAATTCTGAAAAGCCACGGCTGTGGATATAACCTAAGCCCAAAGTGCCACTGAAAGCCCCCGCTGTGCCGCCCAGTGCGCCCGATGCGGTAACGGTATCATAGGCCCCATATTCGGCCGCCAACCGCGCGCCTTCTAATTGGCGGCTGCTAAGCGCCATCACCCCGCCAATCGCTTGGCTGCCCCAGACGATAGAATTGGAGCCACGCAGCAGTTCAATCTTGTCGATGTCGCCAGCAAGCAGATTGCCAAAATTGGCCCCACCACTGGGCTGCGAAGGATCATCCATCCGCACGCCATCAACCAGAACCAGCAATTGCTCTGCCTCGGCACCGCGCAGGCGCACCCCGGCAAAGCCTCCCAAACCGCCATTGCGGCTAAAAACCACCCCGGGCAGACGCTCCAGAACGCGGGTAATATCCGGCCCCTGAATTGCCGCAATTTCGGCAAAATCAATCACGCTGATTGCCTGCCCAGAGGCATCAACCGGTGCGGCAAAGCCAGTGGCAACCACGGTGATTGAGCGATCGGGTGAGGCAATGGCTTCCGCAGCAAAAGCAGGCTTCGCCTGCGCTGCGATTATAGGAACGATGGATGCCAAAAGTAGCAGATAACGGGAATGCATAACTAGACCTCTCAACACGAACGGACGCCGTTCGTGGCGAGAGGCCGCACACAAGCGTGGGCCTCGCTGCAATCCGGTACACCCCGCCCGGCTGCGGAACGACCGTCACTGGCAGGTCTCCTGGCTCCCGGATCACTGCTTACCCCGCCTTCCCAGCATCAAGCCAGTGGCATCTGGGGTTCGCTCCCCGGTCACAGTTGCGGGGGCAGCGCGGACATTGCATCCGCTTCCCTCTTAGGTTCCATTACAGAACACCCGTGACGTCAGCCGCCCTTAGGCCGCGCTGCGCCCCAGAGCAACCCGCATCGCGCAGCTCGGGCGACGGCTTAGCCAATCTTAACTGCCGCTAACCACATGTGATGACAAAAGTTTAAACCAAAGCAGCCCAGAGGCAGGAAGTGAATGATCTCCGCGCTTTTTGCAATTGAGAATTATTTGCAACAAATCCTTGCCTTGGCACATTTTCTGTAGTTGCATTACCCCTCTCACGCGCCTAGGGCGGGCCGGTTCACACAGGACTGCCTGCACATTTGCGGGACAAAGTAGGCAGTTCTTAGCGCGATTAAGCCCGCAACAGGGAATGCTTTCATGGCTCGCAAGAAGATTGCGCTTATTGGTGCCGGCAACATCGGCGGCACACTGGCTCACCTCGCCGCACAGAAGGAACTGGGCGATATCGTTCTGTTCGATATTGTTGATGGCGTTCCTCAGGGCAAGGCCCTTGACCTGTCACAGTGCGGCCCGGTCGAAGGTTTCGACGCCAAGCTGACCGGAACCAGCAATTACAAGGATATCGCGGGCGCCGATGTCATCATTGTGACCGCTGGCGTCCCCCGCAAGCCGGGCATGAGCCGCGACGATCTGTTGGGCATCAACCTGAAGGTCATGAAAGCGGTTGGCGAAGGCATCAAGGCCAATGCCCCTGACGCTTTCGTGATCTGCATCACCAACCCGCTTGATGCGATGGTGTGGGCGCTGCGCGAATTCTCAGGCCTGCCGCACAACAAGGTGGTGGGCATGGCTGGCGTGCTCGACTCGGCCCGTTTCTCGACTTTTCTTGCTGAAGAATTCGGCGTTTCAGTTCGCGACGTTACCAGCTTCGTGCTGGGCGGCCATGGCGACACCATGGTGCCGGTGGTCGAATATTCGACAGTAAAGGGTATTCCGGTTCCCGATCTCATCAAGATGGGTCGCTCTACGCAAGAGCGTATCGATGCCATTGTTAAGCGCACGGCCAATGGCGGCGGTGAAATTGTTGCCCTGCTTGGCACGGGTTCGGCTTTCTATGCCCCTGCCGCTTCGGCCATCGCTATGGCAGAGAGCTATCTGGGCGACCAGAAGCGCGTGCTGCCCTGCGCTGCTCACCTGACCGGCCAATATGGTGTTAACGACCTTTATGTTGGCGTGCCGGTAATCATCGGCGCTGACGGCGTTGAGCAAGTGATCGAGATCGAACTGAACGAAAAGGCCAAGGCTGGCCTGCAGGTGTCGATTGATGCGGTCAAAGAACTGCTAGTCGCCTGCAAGGCGATTGACCCCAGCCTCGGCTGATCCTGCTCTGGCCGCAGCACTGGACGCTATGGCTGACTTCTTCTCTCTCCGCATGGAGCATAAAAATGTCTATTCTCGTTAATAAGAACACCAAGGTTATCACCCAGGGCATGACCGGCAAGACCGGCAGCTTCCACACTCAAGCGGCGCTGGATTACGGCACCCAGATGGTTGCGGGCGTGACCCCCGGCAAGGGCGGCACCGATCACATTGGCCTACCGCAATATGATACCGTGGCCGAAGCCAAGGCCGCCACGGGCGCAACGGCTTCGTGCATCTATGTGCCGCCCGCAGGCTGCGCTGACGCCATCCTCGAAGCCATAGATGCCGAGATCGAACTGATCGTGGCCATCACTGAAGGTGTGCCGGTGCTTGATATGGTGCGCGTAAAGCGCGCCCTTTCCGGCACCAAGAGCCGCCTGATCGGCCCGAACTGCCCCGGCGTTCTGACCCCGAACGAATGCAAAATCGGCATCATGCCGGGCAATATCTTTTCAAAGGGTTCGGTGGGCGTTGTCTCGCGTTCGGGCACCCTGACCTATGAAGCTGTGCATCAGACCACCGCAGTTGGCCTTGGCCAGACCACGGCTGTCGGCATTGGCGGCGATCCGGTTAACGGCACCAACTTCATCGATATGCTGGAATTGTTCCTAGCTGACGAAGCCACCAAGTCGATCATCATGATCGGTGAAATTGGCGGCAGCGCTGAAGAAGAAGCAGCGCAGTTCATAAAGGACGAAGCCAAGCGTGGTCGCAAGAAGCCGATGGTTGGCTTCATCGCCGGCCTCACCGCACCTCCGGGCCG
Source organism: Pseudomonadota bacterium (assembly GCA_041183725.1). Lineage (GTDB taxonomy): Bacteria > Pseudomonadota > Alphaproteobacteria > Sphingomonadales > Sphingomonadaceae > Novosphingobium. The sequence continues at coordinate 6,696 of JBEGLE010000111.1, forward strand.
CCGCATGGGCCATGCTGGCGCCATCGTTTCAGGTGGCCAAGGCGGCGCGGAAGACAAGATCGCCGCCATGGAATCGGCTGGCATTCGCGTTTCGCCGTCGCCGTCTGAACTGGGAACGACCTTGGCTGAGGTGCTTAAGCAATTAGCCTAAGATCGGCTTTAACCGCCGGAAACCATACCACGGGTAAATCCTCTCCCCTCACCGGGAGGGGATAAAACCCTAGAAAGTGAAACTTGGAGCGGCGGGTTCCTTCCTCCGCGCAGCTGGTGATTCCATGGGTAACGAAAGCTTCGATTTTTCTGCTGATGCGATGGAATCGGGTCCCCAGCCCGGCCCCAGCTGGCAGCGCGCCAATTGGCCGCTGACCGGCGGCGCATCCGAAGACGATCTTACCCAGGCGCTTGATCCACTGGCCGTGCGCACAGCGGTCAAGTCGGCAGCAAAGCAATCGGGCGTCACCTTGGATGAGGCGGCGCTAGAGGCAGCAATCACCGATTCTTTCCGTGCCATTCTGCTGATCCGCACCTACCGTGTGCGCGGTCACTTGGCTGCCAACCTTGATCCTTTGGGGCTGCATAAGTCTGATTTGCCTGCCGATCTGACGCCAGAATATTTCGGCTTCACCAGTGATGCCTTGGATCGCAATATCTATCTGGGCGGCTACCTCAATCTGGAATGGGGCACGCTGCGCGAAATCGTGGCGATCTTGCAGCGCAATTATTGCGGCAAGGTCGGCCTAGAATATATGCATATCACCGATCTTGAGGAACGCCGCTTCCTGCAAGAACGCATGGAAGGCGCGGATAAGCACATCGACTTTACCCCCATGGGCAAAAAGGCGATCCTGCAGGCCGTGGTGCGCGGTGAGCAATACGAAAAGTTTCTGGGCCGCAAATATGTTGGCACCAAGCGCTTTGGCTTGGATGGCGGGGAATCGATGATCCCTGCGTTAGAAGCAGTGATCAAATATGGCGGCCAGCTGGGCGTGCGCGAAATCGTTTACGGCATGGCGCACCGCGGACGTCTCAACGTGCTCGCCAACGTTATGGCCAAGCCATATAAGGTGATCTTCCACGAATTTTCCGGCGGCACGGCCAATCCCGAAGACGTGGGTGGGTCTGGCGATGTGAAATATCACCTCGGCACCAGCACCGACCGCGAATTTGATGGCATCAAGGTGCACATGAGCCTGATGCCCAACCCCAGCCATCTGGAAACGGTGGACCCCGTGGTGCTGGGCAAGGTGCGCGCCTATCAGGTGATGGGTGATGACATCGGGCCTGGCAAGCACAAGACCGTGCTGCCCGTGTTGATCCACGGCGACGCTGCCTTTGCCGGACAGGGCATCGTTTGGGAATGCTTCGGCTTCTCAGGCGTTAAAGGTTACAACACCGGCGGTTGCATTCATTTTGTGATAAACAACCAGATCGGTTTCACCACCAGTCCGCAGTTCTCACGTGGATCACCTTATCCGTCCGACGTAGCCAAGGGCATCCAAGCCCCGATCATCCACGTCAATGGCGATGATCCCGAAGCCGTTACCTTTGCCTGCAAGCTGGCGATCGATTACCGCCAAACCTTTGGCCGCGATGTGGTGGTCGATATGTGGTGCTACCGCCGCTTTGGCCACAACGAAGGTGATGAACCCGGCTTTACCCAACCGCTGATGTACGCCCGCATTCGTCAACACCCGCCGGTCAGCCAGATCTATGCCACACGCCTTAAGGGCGAAGGCGTGATTGCCGATGAGTTTCTGCCCGGCATCGAAGCCGCATTTGTCGAGCAGTTGGAAGAACAGTTCGAATCTGCCAAAAACTATAAGGCCAATGAGGCTGACTGGTTTGGCGGCCGCTGGAGCGGGTTCAACAAGCCGATGGACCCCGAAACTGCCCGCCGCAACGTGCCAACGGGTATCGAGGGCAAGCTGTTTGAAAGCTTGGGCCGCACCCTGACGACGGTTCCCGAAGGTCTGGAAATCCACAAAACTCTGTCACGCGTGCTTGATGCCAAACGCGAGATGTTCGCCACGGGGCAAGGGTTTGACTGGGCGACCGGGGAAGCCTTGGCCTATGGCAGCTTGGTGACCGAGGGCTATGCCGTGCGCCTATCCGGCCAAGATTCGGGCCGCGGCACCTTTAGCCAGCGCCACGCCGTGTGGGTCGATCAAAAAGACGAGCGCAAATATGTGCCGCTCACCACCCTGCCGCACGGCCGTTTCGAAGTACATGACAGCCCGCTTTCGGAATATGGCGTGCTGGGCTTTGAATATGGCTTCGCCAGCGCCGATCCGAAAACGCTGGTGCTATGGGAAGCGCAATTTGGCGATTTCGCCAATGGTGCGCAGATCATGATCGACCAATATGTCGCATCATCCGAAAGCAAGTGGCTGCGCGCCAATGGCCTCGTGATGCTGTTGCCGCATGGCTATGAAGGCCAAGGGCCAGAGCATTCCTCTGCCCGGCTTGAACGCTATCTGCAGCTTTGCGCGCAAGATAATATGCAGGTGTGCAACATCACCACGCCGGCCAATTATTTCCATGTGCTGCGACGGCAGATGCATCGTCCGTTCCGCAAACCACTGATTATCATGACGCCCAAGTCGCTGCTGCGCCATCCAATGGCCAAGTCACGGGCAGAAGATTTCATCGGCTCTGGTCACTTCATGCGCATTTTATCTGATCCCAGCGCTCCGGCGGATAACAAAACGCGCAAGGTGGTGCTGTGTTCGGGCAAGGTTGCCTATGATCTGATCGAGGCCCGCGATGCGGCGGGGCTTGATGATGTTCAGATCATTCGGCTTGAACAGCTTTACCCCTTCCCCGGCGATCCGCTGGCTATCCGGCTCAAACGCATGCCAGAATTGGAAGAAGTGGTGTGGTGCCAAGAAGAGCCAAAGAACAACGGTGCGTGGTCCTTTGTTGAACCCTTCATCGAAGAGACTTTGGCCGCCGCAAAAAGCAAGGTCGAACGCCCGCGCTATGCTGGCCGCAGCGCTTCGGCATCGCCAGCCACGGGCCTAGCCAAGCGCCATCAATCCGAACAGGGCGCCTTGGTGTCCAACGCCTTGGGCCTGTCGGTCCGCTCCGAAATCCGTCGCCAGAAAAAAGGCTGAGGAAACATCATGTCAGTTGAAGTTACAGTCCCCACACTCGGGGAATCAGTCTCGGAAGCCACGATTGGCCAATGGCTGAAGCAGCCCGGTGAAGCTGTGGCGCTGGATGAACCGATTTGCAGCCTTGAAACAGACAAGGTGGCGATCGAGGTTATGGCTCCGGCCGCTGGCGCGATGGGCGCGCATATCGCCAAGGAAGGCGATACTGTCTCGGTCGGCGCGCTGATCACCACGATTGAAGCGGGCAGTGGCACTGTTGCGGCTCCTGCCGCTCCGGCAGCGACCCCAGTTGGATCACCTGCCCCCACGCCGGCACCGGTTGTCGCTGAAAGCCACAGCGATCCGGTTACTCTGTCCCCGGCTGTGCGCCGTGCAGTGCTGGAATACGGCATCGATCCGGCCAGCATCAAAGGCTCTGGCAAAGATGGCCGCATCACCAAGGAAGATGTGATCGCCGCAGCAGCCAGCAAAGCTGCCGCTCCGGCAGCAGTCGTCTCTGCCCCAGCGGCTCCGGCTTCTGGCCAGCGCCGCGAAGAACGCGTGAAGATGACCCGCCTACGCCAGACCATCGCTAAGCGCTTGAAAGATGCGCAGGATACGGCGGCGCTGCTGACCACCTTTAACGATGTCGATATGTCGGCAGTGATCGCCGCGCGCGATCGTTACAAGGAAACGTTTGAGAAAAAGCACGGCGTGAAGCTTGGTTTCATGAGCTTTTTCGCCAAGGCATCATGCCTGGCGCTGAAGGACATTCCTGCGGTTAATGCCCAGATCCAGGGCGATGAAATCGTCT
>JBEGLE010000112.1:0-5298 GCA_041183725.1 Pseudomonadota bacterium
CAAATCATCACAGCGCGGAGCGGACCTATCTCTGCCTTGCGGCACCAATAGAGCACAGCATAATGGGTGGCATAGAGCGGGAAGGACAGTTCCCCCGCCCATTTCGCGAACCATCCCCCGCCGCGCAGCGCCAGGCCGCCAAGCAAAATCAACGGGCAGGCCAATATGACTATGGTAAAATCAAACAGCCACGTTTGGAACAGTGGCATAGCGCCCAACCAGAACAGCATGGGCATGGCAACCAGCGCCAGCACGGCAAAGGGTGCGGCAATTTGCTTTTGCCCCCAGTGCCGCCACAACAGGATGCCCATACAATAGGTCATGCCCACGCGGAGCAAGCCTTTCAGCAGGTCGTTGTGGCCAGATCCGATATCTAAGCCACCTGCGCCGTGTGCGGCATAAGCCAAGCCCAAGCCGCACAGCAGGCAGGTTATCCCCACGCCGCGCCAGCCAAAGCGCCGCAGAATAAGGCCGTGCACCAGGTTGGCGATTAATTCGAAAAAGATCGACCAAGCCGGAACATTCAGCGGGAACAGATTTTCAGATAGCGGGCTTGGTAGCAGCAGCAGATTGGGTAGCACCAGTTTCAACCAGTGCGGATCGGTATCACCGGTGGCATCAGCCAAAAACGGGATGAACAGCAGTCCGCCAATCAGCATAGTGGGCCAAAGACGGCGATAGCGTGCGATAAAGAATTGCCTAGCGCTAAGCCCTTTATTGGCGAGACGTGGTTCATAGGTTCGGGCCATCACATAGCCGCTTAGGATAAAGAAGAAGTCGACCGCCAAATAGGCCTTGGCGGAAAGGTTGGGCGTATCGGGGAACAGCACATGGGTGTGCATTATCACCACACACAGCGCAGCGATCCCGCGCAGAGCGTCTAATCCGAGCAGGCGGCGGGTACCGGGTGCTGTAAGGCTGGTCACATTCGCGCAATAGGCAGGTAATCCTGCAAGCGCCACCCCTGACAAGTCTAATTCCTATGGGTAATTTTTGTACGCGGCTTAGGATTAAGCTTGGCCACGCTGTGTCCTTATCCTGATGTTACAGGTACCGAGGTGCGCTTTCCGGATCTTCCATGTGAAACGTGTTCAGCAATTGGGCGATAGCCCCCAAGCATTCCCGCATCATAACAACACCTGACGTGGTGAGATGAATTGTCTGTCGTCGTCGGTCGGCTGTGTCGGCGCTGCGGGCAATCCAACCTTTGCTCGCTAAGGCATCAACCCAGCGCAGGGCCGTGGTCATAGGCGCGTCAGCGCTCAGACAGGCGCCTTTGACATAGACAGGTTGCTTTTGCACTTGACGGAAAAACAGATCGAGCAGGATGTCCCAAGAAGGTTCACCAAAAAAAGCCGACCCCATCATTTGGGTTCTGATGCGGCGAATTGACCACAGCATCTTTGCCAGTCGCGACAATTGCCAATCAGTGTATGCTATGTTCACCGAAACAGGGTTGATGCATGGCTCTTGCAACAAACCAAGATTGCGCATTATCTTATTGACTTCCCACATTTCTGTATCGGCACGTGTTTCATTCGGACCAAGTGGTTCGCACCGGTTTTCATGGGTCATTATAGGCCGGCTTGCTCTGAAGCTAGGCATGAGCCTCTCCTTTTGTAGGGGCAGTATTCAGTCGGATATGGCGGATTTTCATAGCATCCCGGCCTTTCCCATGCTGTAGATTGCCTGTCCGGCTACGATCAGATGATCACACAGCTTGATGCCCAGCATATTGGCCGCGTGCTTGGCGGATTCGGTTGCTGTCACATCACTCTTGCTGGGATGAGGCGTACCGCCGGGGTGGTTGTGGGCAATAATCAAGCCATAGGCATTGCGCTCAACAGCTGAGCGCAGCAGACGGCGCGTTTCGATTAGCAAGCCAATCTGGCTACCCCGCGCCACAATCTCGCGGCCAATATAGCGGCTATGGCCATCCAGATAGACAGCCAACAAGGCCTCGTGGCGCAAGGGGCCGATGGTTGAGATAACGAATTTGAGAAAGGCAGTGTTGGCATGCGATACCGTGGCGCCGACAAATTCCTCAACCAGTCCCTCGCGGATTGTCGCTTTGGAAAAGCGGATCAAATGCGCGAGCAAACCATTATCATTGGCCACAGCGGATAGTGACTCCGCCGAAGCATCGAGCACCCCTGATAAAGAACCAAACTGATCGAGAAGCCGCGCCGCTATTTTGGTGGCGTGATGTGTATCAATCGCGGCAATCAGGTTGGCCAGAAGATAGAGTTGGCGTCCTTCGCTGCCATTTTGCTGTACGCTCTCGTCCCGATCAGCAACGCCAGGCACTGAATATAAGCTGGGCCGCGGGTCATCACGCCATAGGCCAGCGCCGCTTGGTTCAGCGCCACGAAGCTCACTATGTGGCCTACCACTGCTATGACTTGCGCTGAACACGCCCATATCGTCCAAGTCCGATCTGATTTCAGTCCAAGGTAGAGAAAGCCAGCAAGGCCAATCAGATCGATCAAGAACGCGCCTTTATCGAGATGATAACCGAGTGCGAGGAATGGTTGGGTAACGAAAACCCCAACAGACAACCAAAGTAAGATTGCCGCGCCAATCCTCTCAGCGGGGCCCCCGCGCAAAATTGCGTAGCCTGCTGCTGACAACCAAAAAGCGGTGTAGATCGCGATGCGCACACTTTGCTTTAATATCGCGATCTACAATTCGCAAATGTTCTCATGAAAGCAGCTTAGGCTGCGATTTTATCCTGCGTGTCTGAATTTTTCCATTTCGGGCACTCGGTCATATCGCCAACCCCCTTTTCAACGGCAATCTTGCTCAGGCTGCCATGGGCGCGGGCCATTTCATTGCTGGCGGAAACCAGTTCTTCGATGGCGCGGGATACTTGTTGCACAGCCACCTGGCTGTTGAGGCCACCCGTTTCGGTATCGCGGCGAGCGGTGACCATAGTTGTCAGGAGCGAGCTCAGCGAGATCAGGGCTTGATCGATGTCTTGTTCAGCCTGCGGTACTTGGCGGGTAAGGCGGGCAAGAGCACTTTGGGTGTTCATGGTCATCTGCGGTTTCCTTCAAAACAGCAGGATCACCGCGATCACGAGTTACCAAACAGCCCTGTCAATGTCTGACCCACAGCAACCCCGACGATGATTAGCATCATCATCAGCACGCTGAGGCCCAGGATCATGATCAGTCGGCGGACTGTTTCACTTGTACCCGCAAGTGGACCTGCAAAGGGCCGGAGAAGCGCGCTCTGTTCCCAAGGTGGAAGCATCTCATGAGGCTGGGCCTCGGCAAGGTGCAGAACAGGGTCGTTCGCCGGTTGCCCTTGGCTTAAGGGTTGTGCCGACGTTTCGGGTAGTAGGAACGGTTCATGTACGATCCGTTGGGATAGACCAGCGATCCTATCGCTTGAAATACCTGCAAATAAGGCATCGCTTTCGCTCTCAGATACGAACGATTCAGGTATGCCTTTCAGCCGGGCATAAAGGATCGCAGCATCAAGCCGGGTGGCCACATCCAGTATGCGCCGGGCCGAATCGAGCCTTTGATTCACCGTGTGTGGCGAAATGTTTAAGATCTGGGCAATTTGCTTGGATGTTTTGTGATTGAGCACAAGCTCAAGGCACTCGCACTGCTTCGCAGTCAGGCGATTGAGCACTTCGGAGTGCGATTTGCTCAGGGTGCCGTTCATCATGTGCCTATATGGGGTAGACAGGTTGTCACTGTAAAGCACACTTATCGGCTATACAGACAAGATGGGAGCGGATCAGGCTGATATAAAAAGAAGTGGTGGACGCACTTGGGCTCGAACCAAGGACCCGCTGATTAAGAGTCAGCTGCTCTACCAACTGAGCTATGCGTCCACGCCGGGCCTAAACACCGGAGGTCCCGAATCTCGGGAGGGCCCCCTATAGCGGCTGCTTCGCCGGAGGGAAGGATTTTTTTGACCTTTTTTTTTATCATCACGAGCCAAACGCGCGGCGGCCGGTTTGCGACCAGCGTTCTACCGCCATGATCGTGCCGAGGCAGATCATGTTGGTCATCATCGATGAACCGCCGTGGCTGACGAAGGGCAGGGGGATGCCCACCACTGGGGCCAAGCCCAAAACCATCATCAGGTTAATCGCGACATAGAAAAACACGGTACAGGTCATGCCCGCCGCCAGAAGCTGGGAAAAACGATCGGGCGCGCGTCGGGCCGTGTTCATGCCCCAGCGCAGAAGTATGGCAAAGATCGTCATAACAAAGAGGCCGCCAGCCAGCCCCCATTCTTCTGCCATGGTGGCGAAGGCAAAGTCCGTATGGGCTTCGGGCAGATAATCCAGATGGCTTTGTGAGCCATTCAAAAAGCCTTTGCCAAACACGCCGCCCGATCCAATCGCAATGGACGATTGCAGGATGTGATAGCCCGTTCCCAAGGGGTCCTTGCTGGGGTCAAGAAAAACAAACACCCGCTGACGTTGGTAATCATGCAGGGCAAAAAAGAACGCGAGCGGGGCGGCAATGACACCGGCAATCCCACCGGCGACAAACCAACCGGCCGGCAACCCTGCCAGAAAAATCACACAAAACGCGCCAAAACAGATGGCCAGGGCCGTCCCCAGATCTGGCTGCACGATCACCAAGGCGGCCGGCACGGCAACCATACCCGCCACGGGCAGCAAGCCCCGCCATGTTTTGGTCATCGACGGCGGCAAATCATCGAAAAACCGCGCCAAGGCCACGACGATGATCGGCTTCATCAGTTCCGAGGGCTGCAACATCATAAAGCCCAAATTCAGCCAGCGCTGACTGCCGCCCCCTACTTTGCCAATCGCTTCAACCAGCACCAACAAGACAAGCACAATGGCATAGAGAGGGTAAGCGATATCCTTGAAACTTTGCCGCCGCACCCGCGCCAGCCCCAGTGCAAGACCAAGAAAGGCGCCATAGCGGAGAATATGATTGAGCGCCCAAGGTCGGAACGATCCACCTGCCGCAGAATAGAGCACGGCAGCGCCAAAAAGCACCAAGCTGGTGAGCGGCAAGATAACCCGCCAAGGCTGACGCGCAACAGGATCAGGAATGAACCTCATGGTTGGGCCTCAGGACTGGGGCGGGGGCTGGCTGCTGTGGGCGCAGTGCCACTATCTGTTGTCTTGCCCTTTTCAGGGCTGGGGGATGCCAATTCCGGTTTCTTCTCTGGCGATCCGGCATCGGTCACCAGGGTTTCCCCCGGTTCTGGTGCGCTACGCATTGCCGCTTCCAGCGCCGTGTCATCAGCGGCCTTGGGCGCCGATGTGCCATATTGCGTGGCAAAAGCGTTATATTTGGC
>JBEGLE010000113.1:0-2635 GCA_041183725.1 Pseudomonadota bacterium
TCACACCTGATGATGCTGTGAACCTTGCCGCTATGGTCAATGACCGCGCCACCGAGGAGTGGATAGGCGCGCGCGATAGGGCTGTCTTACTTTTGCTTTATGGTGCGGGGCTGCGCATTGCCGAGGCGCTTTCCCTTACGGGGGCTGTGCTGCCTCTTGGTGAAACCATCACGGTAACCGGCAAAGGCGCCAAACAAAGGGTTGTACCGCTTTTGCCCTTAGTTTGTGATGCCGTTGCAGATTACTTGCAAAAGTGTCCTTTCGTGCCTTCACGAAACGCCCCTCTGTTTCGCGGATTGCGCGGCGGGGCCCTTTCATCAGGTATGGTGCAAAAAGTCGTGGCCCAAGCGCGGATAGTGTTGGGGCTACCAGCCAGCGCCACCCCGCATGCCCTGCGCCATTCTTTCGCCACCCACCTGCTCGGCGCCGGAGCAGACCTACGCAGCCTTCAGGAATTGCTGGGTCACGCCAGTTTGGGGTCCACCCAAATCTATACCAAGGTTGATGCAGCAACCCTGTTGGAAGCCTATCGCAATGCCCATCCGCGCGAGAATGGTTAGGCCAAGAGTATCTAGCTACGCACCATTTCAGCGTGCCGCGCCTCAAGCGCATCCCAGATTAGCGCGCCCGTGTCGGTTCCATTAAAGCGATCAATCGCGACGATGCCGGTGGGTGAAGTCACATTGATTTCGGTCAGCCATTTTCCGCCAATCACATCAATCCCGACAAAGATAAGCCCGCGCGCCTTAAGCTCTGGCCCCAGGACAGCGCAGATTTCCTCTTCCTGTGCGGTTAGGCTAGCCGCCTCGGCCGAACCGCCAACCGCCAGATTGCTGCGAAATTCGCCTTCTCCCGGCTTGCGGTTAATCGCGCCGGCAAATTGGCCATCAACCAGAACAATACGTTTATCGCCTGATGAGACATCGGGCAGGAACGGCTGAACCATAAACGGCTCAATCCAAGCCTGCTGGAACATCTCAACCAGTGCGCCAAGGTTTGAGCCATCAGCCGGCACGCGAAACACGGCTTTACCGCCATTGCCATGCAGCGGTTTGACCACCAGATCGCCGGGATAGCGGGCATGAAATTCGCGCACATCTTCCATACGGCGGGCAACCAAAGTCGGAGGCATAAAGCGCGCGTAATCCAGCACAAACACCTTTTCCGGCGCATTGCGGACGCTTTCGGGATCGTTGGCGACTAGGGTCTTACCTTTCAGTCGCTCTAGAATATGGGTGGCGGTGATATAGCCGAGATCGAACGGGGGATCCTGCCGCATCAGCACCACATCAATATCGCGCGCCAAATCGATCTTGCGATAATCATCACGGGTAAAGTGATTGCCAGGAACCCTCTGTACCGAAACTGGCGCGGCCCATGCCGTGATCCGCCCTTCATCAATCGCCAGACTGCTGACATCATAATGATACACAGCATGACCACGCGCCTGAGCCGCCAGCATCAGAGCAAATGAGGAATCGCCCGTAATGTTGATAGTTTCCAGTGGGTCCATCTGGACAGCGACACGAAGCGACATAGTCAATTCCTAGTTAAGCGATGCGTTAATGATGTGACGCGGCCAGCAGCCCGGCGCAATAAGCAGAACGTCAATCCTCTGGCTATCCCCTTGCTGAAGCCAGCGATGGGCAATGGCTTCGGCTGCGGCCATAACCCGACGCAGACGATAGGGATCAATTGCCAAGGCCAATTCCGCTTTGTCGCGCCGCCATTTTACTTCAACAAAGGCCACTGTGGATCCGCGCCTTACAACCAGATCAATTTCTCCGCGTGGCGTTTTTACCCTTCGGGCGAGAATGCGCCAACCTTTCAATCGCAGATACCATGCCGCCAGCTCTTCACCGCGCCGACCATCACGTTCAGCCGCCGCTCGTGTCATTTCAACGCCATCGCGCGGGCATAGAGTATCTTGCGATCTAACCCTGTGACCTTAGCCACCTGTGCCGCAGCTTGTGATGGCTTATCATAAACCAAAGCTGCCAGCAGAAGGGCATCAATATCGTGTTCAATCTCTGCCCCAGCCACAGGCGGGGCTATCACAAGCACAATCTCCCCTTTGGGGGGGTGCGCGGCATAGTGTGCGGCAAGTTCTGCCGGTGATCCCGTGCGGCATTCTTCGAATTTCTTGGTCATCTCACGCGCCACGGCAACATCGCGCCCTGGAAATATACTCTCGATGGCTGCCAAGCTGTCTGCGAGGCGCGGCGCCGTTTCATAAAAGATTAAGGTTGCTGGTACGGCTGCCAGTTCACCCAAAGCTTCACGACGAGCCTTGTCCTTATTGGGCAAAAAACCAGCAAACAGAAAGCGATCACTGGGAAGACCGGATAGGGTCAGGGCCACAATCGCGGCACTAGCCCCCGGCAAGCTGTTTACAGCAACACCCTGTTCGCGTGCGGTGCGTACCAGTTTGAAACCGGGATCGGAAATCAAAGGTGTCCCGGCATCACTCACCAAGGCGATAGGTCCGTTCATCGCCAGTGCCAGCAAATGATCCCGTGTCGCATCGCTGGCGTGATCATCATAGCGGATCAGCTTTTGCTTGATCCCCAAAAGGTTCAATAACTTCCCCGTGACCCGCGTATCTTCGCAGGCCACGGCCGAAACACCGCGCAAC
>JBEGLE010000114.1:0-4978 GCA_041183725.1 Pseudomonadota bacterium
TTGCCAGCGCGCGCGCTGGCAAAGGGCGTTTGCGGCGAGACGAAGTTCTTCATCACCGCGCCGTTCATGATGGTGGGATCGCGGCCAGCCTGTGTCATGATCCAGCCGATCATGCCGGTGACCGTCGATTTGCCGCTGGTGCCGCCCACGGCGATTGAGGATGGGGCCGCGTTAAACAGGGCGGCCAGCAATTCAGCGCGGCTCATACGCGAACAGCCAAAATCGCGAGCGCGGACCATTTCCGGCACGGTATCTTCCACCGCGGCCGAGGCGACCAAAGTTTGCTGCTGGCCGGTTATGCCGCTGCCGTCTTGGGGAAACAGGGTGAAGCCCAAGCTTTCCAGCCAAGCGAATTTTTCCGGCGTTCGGCCCTGATCGCGGCTGCGGTCAGACCCAGCCACCTCTGCGCCAAGCCCGCGCAGGATCAGGGCAAGCGGCAACATGCCCGATCCGCCAATGCCGCAGAAAAACCAAGGGTGAGAAGTAAGGTCTGTCATAGGATCACGCGGTATGCGGGCAGGCGGCGGATGGCAACCGGGGCTGTGATAATTTGCCTCGCGCCTTTGCGCTTTTGCGCGAAGCAAAATCCCCCTCTACCCCAAACGCCCCAACCCGTTTAAACAGATCGCATGATCCGCATCGCCATCTGTGCCCCATCGGCTCCGTTCACCCATGATGATGCCGCGCGGGTTATGACCTTGGCAGAGGGTTGGCCGGGGCTTGAGTTGCATTTTCACCCGCAATGCTTTGCCAGCGAAGGGCATTTTGCCGGACCCGATGCCACGCGGCTGGCGGCCTTTCTTGAATGCGCTAACGATCCCACATTTGATGCCGTGTGGTTCGCACGGGGTGGTTACGGCGCAAACCGGATCGCTGAAGCGGTGCAGGCTGGGCTGAAGGGTGAGGCGAAGGACAAGCAGTATCTGGGCTATTCCGATGGCGGCTATTTGCTTGCGGCGCTTTATCGGGCGGGAATTGGCCAGCCGGTCCATGCCCCTATGCCCGCCGATATTCGCCGCGCGGAGGGTGATCTGGCGGTGGCGCGCACGCTGGCTTGGCTGGCGGGGGACCGCGCCGGGATGGAGCCGAGCCTTGATGGCCATCCCACTGTTGCCTTTAACCTGACAACGCTGGCCATGCTGTGCGGCACGCCGCTGATGCCAAACTTGGCGGGCCATGTGGTGATGGTAGAGGAGGTTTCGGAACACCTTTATGCGGTTGACCGCCTGTTGTTTCACGCCACTGCCCATTTGGGCGGGATTGCCGGATTGCGGCTGGGCCGGATCAGCAATGTGCCGGAAAATGATCGGCCCTTTGGCGCCCAAGCCGATGAAATTATACGCTATTGGTGTGACCGGCATGGCTTGCCCTATCTGGGCGCGGCAGACATCGGCCATGATGCTGCCAACAAGATCGTGCCCTTCGGGCTTGCGAGATCGGCGCGCGGGACATAGTGGCCCCGCGCAAAGGAGACAGGGGTTATGCGCGCATTCGTTTTTCCGGGGCAGGGCAGCCAAAAGGTTGGCATGGGGGTTGAACTGGCCGAAGCCAGCGCCGTGGCCCGCGAAGTCTTTGAAGAAGTTGATGATGCCTTGGGGCAAAAGCTATCCGCTATCATGCGCGATGGCCCGGAAGAAAGCCTGACCCTTACGGAAAACGCCCAGCCGGCGATCATGGCCAATGCCATTGCCGTGCTGCGGGTGCTGGAACGCGAAGGCGGGATTGTTCTGGCGGACAAGGCTGATTTCGTTGCCGGGCATAGCTTGGGTGAATATTCGGCGCTGTGTGCTGCGGGGGCTTTCAGTCTGGCCGACACCGCCCGGCTGCTGAAGTTGCGCGGCCAAGCCATGCAGGCCGCTGTGCCGGTGGGCGTAGGGGCGATGGCCGCCTTGCTGGGGGCTGACATTGCCAAAGCGACCGCGCTGGCAGAAGCGGCGGCAGAAGGGCAGGTCTGCACCGTTGCCAATGATAATGATCCCACCCAAGTGGTGATTTCCGGGCATCGTGAAGCGATTGAACGCGCGATTGCCATGGTCAAGGATTTCGAGATCAAGCGCGGCGTTTTGCTGCCGGTTTCGGCCCCTTTTCACTGCCCACTGATGCAACCGGCGGCTGATGCCATGGCCGAAGCCTTGGCCAAGACCCCACCGGGGGCGCTGCGGGTGCCATTGTTCGCCAATGTCACCGCCGCCGTGGTGAGCGATCCCGCCGAAGCGCAGCGTTTGCTGGTGGAACAGGTAACCGGCCGCGTGCGCTGGCGTGAAAGCGCCGCCGCGATGAAGGATACCGGCGTAGAGCAATTTGTCGAACTGGGCGGCAAGGTGCTCGGCCCGATGATCACCCGCAGCGCCGCCGATGTGGCGGTGACCAGCGTGGTGACTATGGCTGATATTGAGGCGATTTTGGCGGGGTTGTGATTGGGTTCGCGCAGAGATCGCTGAGGACGCTGAGAGGAAGGGCCCATGGATTTGGATGCTATCACCGCGGATGTCGTCGGCGAATCTATCAAAATCCACAGGGAACTGGGCCCCGGCCTGCTGGAATCGGTCTATGAAACGGTGCTGGCTGCGGCATTAGTGCGAAAAGGTTATCGGGTTGATCGGCAAGTGCCGATCAATATTACCTATGATGGATTGTCTATCGATGGGGCTTTTCGGATTGATCTACTTGTAGCAAATACACTGGTTGTAGAGGTAAAAGCGGTTGACCAACTGGCGAAAATCCATGCCAAACAATTGCTAACCTATTTGCGCTTGATGAAGCAGCCATTGGGGCTGCTTCTAAATTTCAATGGCCTAACGATGAAAGAGGGTGTTCGTCGTCTGGTTAATAATTATCGTCCTAGCGCATAACCTCCGCGTCCTCTGCGGTCTCTGCGCGAACTGAATTTTACCGGAGCTGATTTCATGGAAAACCGTCTTTTTGATCTGACCGGCATGACTGCCTTGGTAACCGGTGCCTCTGGCGGGATTGGTTCGGCGATTGCCCATGCTTTGGCCAAGCAGGGGGCGCGGTTGGCGCTATCTGGGTCAAATGCGGATAAGCTGCGCGCCTTCCGCGATGAACTGAACAGCGCCTATGGCCACGATCATGTGGAAATCACCTGCGATTTGTCAAACACCGAACAGGTGGAACATCTGATCCCCGCCACGGTCGATACCTTGGGCAAGATTGATATTCTGGTGAACAATGCCGGCATCACGCGCGATAATCTGGCGATGCGGATGAAGGATGAGGAATGGGATGCCGTGATCCGGGTTAATCTGGAAGCTGCTTTCCGTCTCATGCGGGCCGCGACCAAGCCGATGATGAAGGCCCGCTTTGGCCGTATCATCAGCGTAACCAGCGTGGTTGGGGCCACTGGCAATCCGGGGCAGGTTAACTATGCCGCCGCCAAGGCTGGTCTGGTCGGTATGTCCAAATCACTGGGGCAAGAACTGGCGAGCCGCAATGTCACCGTAAACTGCGTGGCCCCCGGTTTTATCCGCACGGCAATGACCGATATTTTGCCCGACGCGCAGAAGGATGCGCTTAATGCCCGCATCCCAATGGGGCGCATGGGTGAGGGTGAAGATATTGGCGCGGCCGTGGCCTATTTGGCCAGCAAAGAGGCGGGCTATGTCACCGGCCAGACACTGCATGTGAATGGCGGCATGGCGATGATTTCCTAGGGTGATTGCTTCATCAGGGCGGCTGGGGATGCCTTTAGGCAAATTTATCCCCAGCTTACCCCTGATTTCGGGCCTTTATGCTTGCCCGATGCACCCTGTGCATTAAGGAACGGAGTCCGAAAATCCGGCATCCAGCCGATTCCGCGCAGTGCCTGCTCGGACGGCACGCCCGAAGGGGAACGGGAAGACCATGAAGGCCACTATCGAACGCGCGACGCTGCTCAAGTGCCTGTCGCACGTCCAGTCTGTTGTCGAACGCCGCAACACCATTCCGATTCTGTCGAATGTGCTGATCGAAGCATCACCGGCCGGCACGGTCCGGGTGATGGCCACTGACCTTGATCTGCAAGTGGTTGAATCGATGCGCGCCGTGTCGGTTGATGCGGCTGGCGCGATTACCGTTTCGGCGCACCTGCTGTTCGATATTGCCCGCAAGCTGCCTGATGGCAGCCAGGTTAGCCTTGAAGCTGCTGACAACCGCATGACGGTGAAGGCCGGGCGCAGCCGCTTCAGCCTGCCCACCTTGCCGCGTGATGATTTTCCGGTGATTGTTGAAGGCGATCTACCGACATCTTTCGAACTGCCCGCCGCCGTGCTGGCGGAAATGATCGATCGCACGCGCTTTGCCATCTCAACCGAAGAAACCCGCTATTACCTTAATGGCATATTCTTCCACGTCACCGATGATGAACTGCGCGCCGCCGCCACCGATGGCCACCGCTTGGCCCGCTTTACCCTAAAGCGTCCCGATGGTGCCGAAGGCATGCCGGATGTGATCGTGCCACGCAAATGCGTGGGTGAACTGCGCAAGCTTTTGGAAGAATCGCTTGATACCAATGTGCTGATCGATCTTTCCGCCAGCAAGGTGCGCTTTACCTTTGGCGGTGATAACGGTGTTGTCCTGACCAGCAAACTGATTGACGGCACATTCCCCGATTACAGCCGCGTGATCCCCACCGGCAATGACAAGCTGCTGCGGCTTAGCCCCAAGAGCTTTTTCGAAGGCGTGGACCGTGTGGCGACCATCGCCACGGAAAAGACCCGCGCGGTCAAAATCGCCTTGGAGGCAGATCGCGTGACCTTGTCGGTCACCTCGCCCGACAACGGCACGGCGGCCGAAGAACTGGCTGCGGACTATAAGGCTGATGGCTTTGAAATTGGCTTCAACGCCAATTATCTCAAGGACATCCTCAGCCAGATTGACGGCGACACGGTGGAACTGCATCTCGCAGACGCTGGCGCCCCAACTCTGATCCGCAAGGATGATCATTCCCCCTCGCTCTATGTGCTGATGCCGATGCGGGTGT
>JBEGLE010000115.1:0-7305 GCA_041183725.1 Pseudomonadota bacterium
GGTTTGTACGGGCAGTTAGCTGAATAACTTCGGGTGGAACCTCAAGAAATTCTTCGGCAAATCGGCCGAGCAGTGGCACCGGCCATTCGGTCAGGCCAGCATTCTCGATTACCAGACCTTCATCTTCCACCAGAACCAGCCCTGCCAGCGCAGCGGCCGCGGCGGCCTTGCTGCGGATCAGATCCTGTCGTTCGGCATGATCAACGATAACATGGGCGTCGCGCAGCTTTTCCGCGTAATCCCCTGCATTACCAATGGTGATGGCATCCGGATGGTGAAAGCGATGCCCCATGGTGGTGGTACCAGATTGCACACCGCCCGCTTCACACACCACCAGATCATCGCCCAACAGGGCAACGATGCCAGAAAGCGGGCGCACCCAGCGGGTGCTTTCGGTGCTGGCCGATGCCGTGCCCCAACGCATGGATTTGGGCCAGGGAAAAGCGCGGATAATTGCGGGAATGGCCTCTGCCAGAACGTCTGCGGTTGCGCGGCCCGGCTTTTCGCTGATGGCAAACAGCACGCCATCACGCGCGGTCAACTGATCCTCGCGCAGGCCTGTTTTGCGCAGAAAACCCTCAAGCGCCTGCGGCGGCGCACCCACGCGCGGGCCTTTAACCTCTTCTGACACGGCGGCCGTGGCGAGGGGCAGATCGTGGGCAATCAGGGCCAAACGGCGCGGGGTTGACCACACAGTGATCGCGCCCAGCGCCACACCGGCACTCTCCATTTCCTTGCGGAACAGCTTTTCCAAATCGGCACGCGCGCCAGCCTGCATACGGGCCGGAATTTCTTCAGAGCGCAGTTCAAGGAGGAAATCGGTCATAGGTGGTCCTCCCCAAGGGCCAAGGCTAGCTTAGGAATAAGGCTGAAGATATGTGCACCCTTCGACACGCTCAGGATGAGCGGGATGTGAAGGGTGTTCCCCAGCCTGTGCCGGGGAGGATTAAGGGATGACATTATCATACGGTCCATCCCGGATATTTTTCGGTCCAACCGGCTTCGTTCTTGCGAATCCAAGCCTCGCAGCTACCTTTGGCTAAATCGCGGACCCGGCCGATATAGCTGGCGCGTTCCTGAACCGAGATAACCCCGCGCGCCTGCAACAGGTTGAAAAGGTGGCTGGCCTCAATCGCTTGGTCATAGGCGGCCAAGGGAATTTCGGCGGCGATGCAGCGTTGGCATTCGGCCTCTGCCTTGGCAAAGCCATCAAACAGGCTGGCGGTATCGGCAATTTCGAAATTGTATTTCGAATGCTGGCGTTCGTTTTCCAGAAACACATCGCCATAGGTAACGCCGGAATCGTTGAATTTCAGATCATAAACCCAATCAACGCCCTGAATGTACATGGCCAAGCGTTCCAAGCCATAGGTCAGTTCGCCCGCCACCGGCTTGCAATCAAACCCACCAACCTGCTGGAAATAAGTGAACTGGGTGACTTCCATGCCATCGCACCAGACTTCCCAGCCCAAACCCCAAGCGCCCAAAGTGGGGCTTTCCCAGTCATCTTCAACAAAGCGAATGTCATGGGCCAGCGGATCAACGCCAATGGCGGCCAAGCTTTGCAGATAGAGCTCCTGCAGGTTGGCCGGATTGGGCTTTAGGATCACCTGATACTGGTAATAGTGCTGCAACCGATTGGGGTTTTCACCATAGCGGCCATCGGTGGGGCGGCGGCTGGGCTGCACATAGGCCGCCTTCCAGGGTTCTGGCCCCAAAGCCCGCAGGGTGGTGGCGGGATGGAATGTGCCTGCACCCATGCGCATATCATAGGGTTGCAGGATCACGCATCCTTGCGCGCTCCAGAAGGCGTGAAGACGCAGGATCATGTCCTGAAAGCTAAGGGGCTTATCTGTGGCTGCCATAGCCCGGCCCTTTGGCCTTTTGCGCGGCGATAATCAACTCTGGGATGCCACACATAGACGTAGACGGCTGACACTTGTAGGCAGGCGGCATGGTTATCCCGCCCCGATTATTGGCTTTGGCGCTTGCCGCACTGTTGGCAGCCTGCACGCGCCCCGATGCCGCCCACCCCGCACTGTGGCAGGTCAGCGGGCCACAAGGTGGGCACGGCTGGCTGTTTGGCACGATCCACCAATTGCCCCGCAAAACCGATTGGCGCTCTGCCACAATTGCCCAAGCCTTGGACCAAGCAGACGTTCTGGTGCTGGAAATTGCCGATATCGAAGATCAGGGCAAAACGCAGGCCGCCTTTGCTGCGCTGTCGCATTCACCGGGCCTACCGCCTTTGCGTGACCGCATTAGCCCTAAACTGCGCCCCGCTTTGGCCAAAGCAATTGCCACGGCCAATCTGGATGCGGCAGAAATGGATGGGGTGGAAACTTGGGCCGCTGCGCTGATTTTGGCGCGTTCTGCGGCGCAAGAAGGCGATCCGGCGCTTGGCGTGGATCGCGCACTGGTGAAGGCCAAACCCGCTATGCCGCGCGCCGAATTTGAAGGCGCGGCGCGGCAATTGGCCATTTTCGATCAGCTTTCCGAAGAAGATCAGCGGATCATGCTGGAAGACAGCCTACGCGATGGTGGCGCAGAGGCCACCGAGGCACAGTTGGCCGATGCCTGGCGCAAGGGGGATATGGCTTTTATCGCCCATGAAACCCACACCGGCATGCTGGGGGATGCCTCGCTGCGCCAAGCGCTTTATGTTGGGCGTAATCAGGCGTGGGCGGCGCAAATAGAGGCGATGTTGCGGTCTGGCCGCCACCCCTTTGTGGCGGTGGGGGCAGCCCATCTGGCGGGCGATGATGGACTGCCAGCGATGCTGGCGGCGCACGGCTGGCACGTGGTGCGCGTGCAATAAGCCCAGAACGCTTGCTTTTGCGCGGTATTGCCGCTAACGGCCCGGCCTTCTCGTGATGGTCATCCCTGGAGGCGTGACGGGAAAAATTGTTTTAATCCGATTTCGAAAGGCAAAAGTCATGAGCGATACGCTGACCCTGCCGGCCGAGACGCGCGAACGGGCTGGCAAGGGAGCCTCCCGTGCACTGCGTCGTGAAGGCCGCGTCCCCGCCGTTGTCTATGGCAACAATGAAGAGCCCCTGTCGATCCACGTCGAGGCCAAAGAATTGATCCGCCAGCTTGGCACTGGTCACTTCTTCAACTCGTTGGTTGAGATCGTTGTGAATGGCAAAACCGTGCGGACGCTGCCGAAGGACGTTGCCTTCCACCCTGTGAACGATCGCCCGCTGCACGCGGACTTCCTGCGCATTTCCAAGGACCATAAGGTTCATGTGAACGTGCCAGTTCACTTCGCCAATGAAGCAGCCTCACCGGGCCTGAAGCGTGGCGGCGTGCTGAATATCGTTCGTCATGAACTGGATCTGGTTTGCGATCCGGAACTGATCCCTGACGAAATCAGCATCGACGTGACCGGCCTTGAAATCGGCGCTTCGATCCACATCAGTCATGTTACGCTGCCGGCTGGTTCGGCATCGGCTATCACCGATCGCGATTTCACTATCGCTACGATCGTCGCGCCTTCAGGCCTGAAGAGCGAAGAAGGTGAAAAGACCGAAGGCGCGTAATCACGCCTGATTGACCGGGGCACAAGGTTTGCCCCACAAGAAACCGGGCTGCAGCAATGCGGCCCGGTTTTCCTTTGGAGAATGCCGTGCAGCTTTGGGTAGGCCTTGGAAATCCCGGTCAGCAATATGCCCTCCACCGGCACAATGTCGGCTTTATGGTGGTCGACACCTTGGCCGATTTTCACAGCTTTGGACCGGTGCAAAAGAAGTTTCAGGGCTGGCTGCAAGAAGGGCGCATAGGAGCGGAAAAGGTTCTGCTGCTCAAACCCGCCACCTTTATGAACGAAAGCGGCCGTTCGGTGGGCGAGGCTTTGCGGTTTTATAAGCTGGGCCTTGATGCCCTGACGGTGTTTCACGATGAACTGGACCTTGCCCCCTTCAAGGTGAAGATCAAGCAGGGCGGCGGCACGGCCGGGCACAATGGCCTGCGCTCCATCGACCAGCATCTGGGCGCAGATTTTCGCCGGGTGCGCTTGGGCATAGGTCATCCGGGGCATAAGGACCGGGTTACCGGCCATGTCTTGGGTAACTTCGCTAAGGCAGAGATGGACGATCTGGCCACCATGTTGGGTGCAGTCGCTGCTGAGGCACCTTGGCTTGTCAAAGGTGACGATGCCCGTTTTATGAATGACGTTGCCCTACGCCAGCAGGTTTAAACCTCTAGCATTCCCCATCAGACATCTATAACGGCACGCATTCGCAAAACGCAGATGGAATTTGCATGACTTCGCCACTATTAAATTCGCTTTGGGGCCAATATCACTGGGCTCTTTCCTTGCTGACCGGCTTTGGCATCATTGCCCTAAACCTAGTTTTCGGAAGAATTGTGCGGCTGATCACCCCCGTTCGTGAAGCCATCAATCTCAATGCCGAGACCCTAAGTGGTAAGATGGAGCGCCCCAATTATGCGGCGACCCAAAAGTGGAGCATGCAGTGGAGCACTGTTTCCATGGCAGTGATTTTTCTTGTTATCCTGCCGTTTTGCCTGACCATTCAGAATCAGTCGATCACCAGAATTTTGCGCGACTTGATAGTAATCTTGATGGTCTATGACTTTTTTTACTATCTGACACACCGATTTCTGTTCCACGACAGCAACTTCTTTGGCGGTCCGTTGAAGTGGATGCATGCTATCCACCATCGCCAACATAATCCCTGTCGTGGTGATGCCAGCTACCTCCATCCGCTGGAAAGCGCGATCGGCACTGGTTTGTTTGTTGCCTGTATATTTGCCCTTTCGCACTTCATGGGCAATTTTCATGTCGTGACAATTATCATAAGCTTCTTTGCCTTTTCACAAATCAACTTGCACAATCACAATCTGTGGCAAGAAGACGAACTTATGTTTGGTTATATTGGTTATGCTGCGAGGATGCACCATAACCATCACGCCCGCTTCACAGGGGGAAATTTCGCAACCATCACCCTTCTTTATGATTGGCTGTTTGGAACTCTGGATCACGGCCAAGGCTGGCAAAAAAAAGCTAATCGCTAAACCTGCATAGCTCTGCATCAGGCCCCTAGCTTTCCGCGCCCCTTACCCCTATGCGCGCCCCATTAGTTTGCGGAGCGTGTGATGGGTTTCAAATGCGGTATTGTCGGCCTGCCCAATGTGGGCAAGTCCACCCTGTTTAATGCGCTGACCGAAACGCAGGCAGCGCAAGCGGCAAACTATCCCTTCTGTACCATCGAGCCGAATGTCGGAAATGTTGGCGTGCCCGATCCAAGGCTGGACCAGCTGGCGGCGATTGCAGGTAGCCAAAAAATCATTCCGACTCAGCTTGGCTTTGTCGACATTGCCGGTCTGGTGCGCGGCGCCAGCAAGGGTGAAGGACTGGGCAACCAATTTTTGGGCAATATCCGTGAGGTGGACGCTATTGTTCACGTGCTACGCTGCTTTGAAAACGACGACATTCAGCACGTAGACAACAAGGTTGATCCGGTTTCCGATGCCGATACGGTGGAAACCGAATTGATGCTGTCTGATCTGGAAAGCTTGGAAAAGCGCGTTCCCGCCGCCCAGAAAAAAGCCGCGCAAGGCGATAAAGAAGCCAAGCTCATCGCATCTGTTCTGGGCCAAGCCCTTGATTTACTGCGCGAGGGCAAGCCTGCCCGCCTGACCATCCCCAAAGACGAAGAAGAAATGCGGGTGTTCAAGCAGGCGCAGTTGCTCACCGCCAAGCCGGTGCTTTATGTCTGCAATGTTGAGGAAGACGCTGCCGCCAATGGCAATGATTTTTCCGCCAAGGTGTTTGCCAAGGCCAAGGCCGAAGGCGCCAACGCCGTGATTGTCTCCGCTGCGATTGAAAGCGAGCTGGTGGGCATGGAACCCGAAGAGCGGCTGGTGTTTTTGGAGGAAATGGGCCTTCACGAAACCGGTCTCGCCCGTGTAATCCGCTCTGGCTATGATCTGCTGCACCTGATCACCTTCTTCACCGTTGGCCCCAAAGAAGCCCGCGCGTGGACAGTGCATAAAGGCGCCAAGGGCCCAGACGCTGCCGGAGAAATCCATTCCGATATGCAGCGCGGCTTTATCCGGGCCGAAACCATTGCCTTTGATGATTACATCACGCTGGGCGGTGAAAACGGGGCGAAAGAAGCCGGTAAATTACGCCAAGAAGGTAAGGAATATGTTGTGCAGGATGGCGATGTCCTGCACTTTAAATTCAACGTTTAAGGCGGGGTCATTTACTTATATCAACCCGCTCACCCTGAGCCCTTCTAAGGGTGTCGGACAAGACACGGGCATGGCGCGACGAACTTCGACGGGCTCACGACGAGCGAAAGTGGTATAGAAATCGTCTGACGGGCAAACTCTAAGACAAAGGCCACCTAGATGATCCGGATACGCTCTATCTTATGCAACTGGGCGCTGGTTCTTGCTGTTGCCCTTTTCGCGACCAGCCCTGCCCATGCGCAAGATGATCAGACCGTTGTCATTCTGGTATCGATCGATGGCTTTCGTGCTGACTATCTCGATCGCGGGGTAACCCCTAATCTATCCCGCTTGGCGCACAGCGGCGTAAAAGCGGCGATGCGCCCCGCCTTCCCGTCCAAAACTTTTCCCAATCACTGGGCGATGATCACCGGCTTCTATCCTGATCATAACGGGATCGTGGCCAATCGGATCGAAGATGCCGCCCGGCCCGGTGAAGTGTTCACCATGACAACTGACGATCCGTTCTGGTGGAACAGTGTACCGCCAGTATGGGTTGATGCGGAAAAGGCAGGAATCCGCACAGCCACAATGTTCTGGCCCGGTTCAAACGTGGCATGGGGCGGCCGGCGTGAGACGACGGGGTGGAAAGAGGTAAAAGGTGGCACGCGCCCATCTGACTGGGCGCAATTCAATATGGCCGTCAGCGATGAACAGCGGGTCAATGGCGTGCTGGATTGGCTGCGCCGTCCCGCTAATATCCGTCCCAAATTGGTAACGGTCTATTTCGATGAAGTGGACACCGCTGGCCATCATTATGGCCCGAATGCCACCGAAACCCTGAAGGCTGTTGCCGAGGTTGATCAGACCATTGGCAAGCTGGTGCGCGGGATCACCGAATTGGGGCGCAAGGTCGATCTGGTTATCGTGGCCGATCACGGCATGGCGGGGATTGATGCCAGTCGCACGATAGCCCTGGGCCATGTCGCTGACCCCAGCCTGTTCCGCACAATTGAAACCGGGCCCTTTGCTTCGATAGAAGCCAATCCAGGCAAAGCGGATGCTTTGGCCGCCGCTTTGCTCAAACCGCATGATCATATGCAGTGC
>JBEGLE010000116.1:0-10757 GCA_041183725.1 Pseudomonadota bacterium
AATTCATGCGCTGAAAGGCATCAGCACTCATACTCGAGCGCGCGCGTTCGCGTTCCAGCGCCGCAAAGATCCGCAAGGCCACCCGCAGATGCGGGGTCAGGGCAACCATCAAATTGCCCACGGCTGCACTCAATTCCTTGCAACTGGAAATTGTCAGCCACGCCTCAACCCCCTCTGCTTCACGCACCCGCATGGATCGCATGTGCTTCAGGCCAAGGGGTGCAACGATTTCATCCCGGCATTGTTGGGCAAGCGACCCACCTCTCTCTACCAATTCATCCAGCGTATAGACGCGCCCTTCCCGCATGGCGCGGTTCTGCAAGGGGGCAGCCTTGTGATTTTCAAAAAATAGCGCACTCAAGCGCGGCGGAGAACGCTCGCCCGCCGAGAGGCTGATCTCTTCCAAGCGACCCGGCGGACGAATGATCAAACCCGCGTAATCCGCACCGGTTTGCAGCCGCAACCGGCTGAGAAATGTCTGCCACATGGGCTGCTCAAATATGCCGTCATGCAACGGCAAGAGCAGATCATTTTCACCCAGAGAAGGAATGCGCATAGCATACCATATCTACTCCCATATGGGAGGTCCAGCGATTTGCGTGTCGTGTCATTGCGCTGCCACTGATAAAGGATTCTAGGCGTATGACCGAACGGGCATCACTCACTCACCTTGAACGGCTTGAGGCAGAGGCAATTCACATTATCCGCGAAGTCGTGGCCGAGGCGGAAAAGCCGGTCATGCTCTATTCGGTGGGTAAAGATAGCGCGGTGATGCTGCACTTGGCGCGCAAGGCGTTTTACCCCTCGCCGCCCCCGTTTCCGCTGCTGCACGTCGACACCACCTGGAAATTCCAGGAAATGTACAAGCTGCGTGATCGCATGGCCAAAGAATCGGGCATGGAGCTTCTGGTCTATCACAATCCCGAAGCGGAAGAGCGTGGGATCAACCCGTTCGATCACGGCGCCCTGCACACCGACTTGTGGAAGACCGAAGGGCTGAAACAGGCGCTTGACAAATGGGGCTTTGATGCCGCCTTTGGCGGCGCCCGCCGCGACGAGGAAAAGAGCCGCGCCAAAGAGCGTATCTTCTCCTTCCGCACCGCCAGCCATGGCTGGGATCCCAAGAACCAGCGCCCAGAATTGTGGAACCTTTATAACGCCCGCAAGAACAAGGGTGAATCGATCCGCGTCTTTCCGATCTCGAATTGGACCGAACTGGACGTGTGGCAATATATTCACCTTAACGACATTCCGATTGTCCCGCTCTATTTCGCGGACAAGCGCCCGACAGTAGAACGCGACGGCATGTTGCTGATGGTCGATGACGATCGCTTCCCCTTAAAGCCGGGCGAAGTGCCGGTTGAACGCTCGATCCGTTTCCGCACCTTGGGTTGCTATCCCTTGACCGGTGCGGTTGAGAGCGAGGCCAAAACCCTGCCAGAGGTGATTCAGGAAACCCTCCTCACCACCACGTCCGAGCGCCAAGGCCGCGCCATTGATAAGGACGCTGGCGGCGCCGGCATGGAAGTGAAGAAGCAACAGGGGTATTTCTGATGACTGACACCAGCAACGAACCGGTCTATGTCACCGAAGCCCTAATCGCCGATGATATCGACGCCTATCTTGATCAGCACCAGCATAAGACCATGCTGCGCTTCATCACGTGCGGATCGGTAGACGATGGCAAATCAACCCTGATTGGCCGCCTGCTGTACGATTCAAAGATGATCTTTGAAGATCAGCTTGATGCCCTGCAATCCGATTCCAAAAAGGTCGGCACCCAAGGTCAGGATATCGATTTTGCGCTGCTGGTTGATGGCCTTGCCGCCGAGCGTGAACAGGGCATCACCATCGATGTCGCCTATCGCTTCTTCAACACGGAAAAGCGCAAATTCATCGTCGCCGATTGCCCGGGCCACGAACAATATACCCGCAACATGATCACCGGCGCGAGCACCGCCGATCTGGCCGTGATCCTGATCGATGCGCGCAAAGGGGTCTTGGTGCAGACGCGCCGCCACTCTTACCTGTGCCACCTGATCGGCATTCGCAACATTGTGCTGGCCGTCAACAAGATGGATCTGGTCGATTACAGCCAGGACGTGTTTGACACCATCGTGGCGGACTATACCGAATTCGCCAAGTCGATTGGCATCACAGAATTCACCGCCATGCCGATTTCCGGTTTCAAGGGCGACAATATCATCGAGGCCTCGGCCAATACGCCGTGGTACACCGGCCCCAACCTGATCGAACATCTGGAAAAGGTTGAGGTCAATTCGGCGCGCGATGCGGCCAAGCCATTCCGCATGCCGGTGCAATGGGTTAACCGTCCCAATCTTGATTTTCGCGGCTTCTCTGGCCTGATCGCCACTGGATCGGTCAAGCCCGGCGATGCCATCCGTGTTCTGCCCTCGGGCAAGACCAGCACGGTGACTCGCGTGGTGACAATGGACGGCGATCTGGATCAAGCCGCGGCGGGACAGTCGGTAACCATCTGCTTTGCCGATGAAATTGACTGCTCACGCGGGGATGTCATCGCCGTAGCCGATACACCGCCTGAGGCTGCTGATCAGTTTGAAAGCACGCTGGTCTGGCTCGCCGACGATGCGCTCCATGTTGGTCGCGCCTATTGGCTGAAAATCGGCACGCAGATGGTCTCGGCCACAGTGCAACAGCCCAAATATGCCGTGAACGTCAACACGATGGAACATGTGGCGGTTAAGACCTTAGAGCTTAACGCCATCGGCGTGGCCCAGATCGCCACAGACAAGCAGATCGTGTTTGAACCCTATGCGGATAGCCGCGCCTTGGGTGGCTTCATCCTGATCGACAAGATCACCAATGCCACGGTCGCGGCCGGGATGCTGCAGTTCTCGCTGCGCCGCGCCCAGAACGTCCATTGGCAAGCGACCGACATCGATCGTACCGAACATGCCCGTTTAAAGAACCAGACACCCAGGGTACTGTGGTTCACCGGGCTATCGGGTTCGGGCAAGTCAACCATCGCCAATGAGGTCGAAAAAAGCCTTAACCTGATGAACCGCCACACTTTCCTGCTTGATGGCGACAATGTTCGCCATGGGCTGAACAAGGATCTGGGCTTTACCGAGGCGGATCGCATTGAGAATATCAGGCGCGTTGGTGAAGTGGCCAAGCTGATGTCTGATGCGGGCCTTATCGTCCTCACCGCGTTTATCTCCCCCTTCCGGGCAGAAAGAGACATGGTGCGGTCCATTCTGCCAGAAGGCGAATTTATCGAGATCTTCGTCGATACGCCCTTGGAAGTGGCCGAAGCTCGCGATGTAAAGGGCCTTTACAAAAAGGCCCGGGCTGGCAATCTCAAAAACTTCACGGGTATCGATAGCCCCTATGAAGCACCGCTCAATCCGGAAATACGCGTCAACACCACCGAGATGACCGCGCAAGAAGCGGCCGCCCATATCATCCGCCAACTGATGCCGCTGAAGTAAGGGACAGGTCATGAACGATGTCGAACTCGCCGCACACTTGGCGGAAGTTGCCGGGCGCTTGCTGATCGCGGTCCGTTCCTCGGGCATGCTATCGCTGAAAGCGCTGGGCAAGGCAGGCGATGCGACGGCCAACCAGTTTCTGGTCCATGCCATTAAGGAACAACGCCCCGATGACGGGCTCTTGTCCGAAGAGGAAAAGGACAATCCGGACCGCCTGAGCAAAAACCGCGTGTGGATCGTCGATCCGGTTGATGGCACCCGCGAATATGGCGAGGCCCGGGCCGATTGGGCGGTTCATGTCGGCCTGGCCGTCGATGGCTTGCCGGTTATGGGCGCGGTGGCCTTGCCGGGCATAGGCAAGGTGCTGCGCTCTGATCAGCCCGGTGTCGTTCCACCAGCACCGGAAACCCTGCGGATGGTTATCAGCCGCACCCGTCCGGCGCGCGAGGCGACTGAAATTGCCGCAAAGCTTGGCGCCGAACTGGTGCCAATGGGATCCGCCGGGGCCAAGGCCATGGCGATCGTATTAGGGGATGCTGATATCTATCTCCATTCTGGCGGGCAGTATGAATGGGATTCCTGTGCGCCCGTTGCGGTAGCGCTAGCCCATGGCCTGCACGCCTCGCGCATTGATGGCAGCCCGCTGGTTTATAACCAGGCCGATGTTTACATGCCCGATCTGCTGATCTGCCGCACAGAACACGCCGAACGCATTCTAGCTGAAGTCGCCAGCTTGCGGTAACCAGTCTTATTCAGCGGCAAGCGCAGCGCGAATATGCGCGGCCAAACGATAATGGCACAGAACAGCGCGATCCAACTGGGAGGCGCCAGCGATATGGCCAAGGCAATTGGCGGCCCCGCAATGGCAAGCAAAAGGGCGATCCATCACCCATTCGGTTGAAGGATAGAAAAAGGTGATCCCT
The DNA here is from genome assembly GCA_041183725.1 of Pseudomonadota bacterium. Classification (GTDB taxonomy): domain Bacteria; phylum Pseudomonadota; class Alphaproteobacteria; order Sphingomonadales; family Sphingomonadaceae; genus Novosphingobium. Next base: position 4,397 of record JBEGLE010000116.1, read on the forward strand.
TCCCCCGGCTCTATCTGACGAAGGGCCAAAAGCGCGCCCTGTTCGGTGTCAAAAAAGGCATTGGGATCACAACTGTGGTTGGTGAACTGCAGATAGTCTGGCTCCAGCATAATGTGCTGATCAGCAGCGACTTGCACTGTCAGATAATTGGGCTGATCACTCACACGCTGCGCGCCAAAAGGTGAAATGACCGCGCCTTGTGTAAAGGCGCGCCCCGCGACCAAACTGGCATAGCCATCACCATCGCGCGTAACAATGAGACTGCCATCTGGGGCTGCAGAAGTTGTCGCCATTACCATTCCCACTCTTTGGCCAGCATGTGATTGCTGGCAGATGCGGTTAAAATGTCGAATAGGCAACCAGCCTATTTCACCACAATGCCGCCCTTCATCACATGGGCAACGTGTTCCAGAACTGAGATGTCCATCAACGGATTACCCGCCACAGCGATCATATCGGCATAGTGGCCTGGCGATAGCGAGCCTACATCCTTGCTCCAGCCCAGCATTTCCGCCGAAACTGTGGTAGCCGCTTGGATCGCCTGCATGGGTGTCATGCCCCATTGCACCATATATTTGAACTGGCGACCATTGAGCCCATGGGGATAGACCCCAGCATCACTGCCGAAGGTGAGCTTTACCCCCGCCTTAACCGCCTTTTTAAATCCTTCGCGCTGGGCCTGAGTCGTCTCGGTGTTTTTGCGCATATAATCATCAGGGTAATGATCACGCCGGCCGACTTCATCAGTCCAATCGCCATTGTATATGTCCATATCCAGAAACACGCCTTTGGCTTTGGCCAGAGCAATGCCTTCATCATCGATAAGGCTGGCATGCTCAATTCCCCGCACTCCGGCGCGGATCGCTGCTTTGATCCCTGATGCACCATGGGCATGGGCCGTAACCCATGATCCCCGCGCTTGGGCCACAGCAACAGCGGCCCGCATTTCGTCCTCAGTCAGCTCCTGCTGACCGGCAACTGTACCGATGGCAAAAACCGCCCCAGTGGCAATCAGCTTGATCGAATCCGCTCCGTGCTGAAACAGATAATTGACCTTTTGCGTCACCTCTGCCGCATTGGTAACAACCCCCAAGCGCATATCGTCTGGCACCCGCACATCGGGGGCGAATCCGGTTACCTCACCACCACCGCCCGGCGCTGTGATATAGGCCCCCACCGCCGCCATTCGCGGCCCCATAACATCACCGCGATTAATCGCGTTGCACAATTCAACATCCCCAAAGGCGCGATAGGAACCAACATCGTGAACCGAGGTAAATCCAGCAAGCAAAGTGGCGCGGGCATTGCGCGCACCAAGATAGGCGATTTCCATCGAAGAATGGAGCAACGGTTCTGCAGGGTTGCTGGTTTCATCGTTATCCGCAAGGTGAACATGCATATCGATCAGCCCCGGCAATACGGTGAAGCTTGACCAATCAACCAGCTAAGCGGCCTGTGGCAGAGAGCCATCAGGCAAAATCGCAGCCACTCGGCCGTCTTCGATCCGCAACAGTTTAGGCCCTTCGACTACTCCCTTGTCCGTGTCGATCACATGGCCAGCCCGCACATAGATCGTTTCTGCCACTGCGGACCCGCCTGCTCCCAGCATGCTAATGACCACAATCGCCAGAGCACCGATGGCTTTTTGCCCGATTACAACCACTGCCCACCCCTTTGCCTCAGATCACCGGCGTCTAAAGAGCACAATCATAGCAAAGCGCCTAGACCTGACCTTGCCATAGCTAAGGCAATCCCAAATCATGTCATTGTTATGACTAATAAAATTCACATCTTGTCGTGCGATTGAAATCATTCCTACACAATCCCCCCCTAACCCTGTTCGCAACTGCAGCATAATTCTTAGCGAATAGGGGTTTATTTTATGGCTTTGGCGGCAATCAAAAACGCATTGGCATTGGGTGGCGCGGTGATCGCCATAGCGATAGCAGCACCGGCTTGGGCGGATGACGCCAGCACCGATGCCGAAACGGCAAGTGCAAAGGCCAAGGCGGATCAAGCAGACATCGTTGTCACCGCCAAGGCCACCCGTTCAGCCACCGCCATCAGCGGCGCTGAAATTCAAAAGCTTCTGGCTGGCGCCAGCCCGTTCAAATCAATCCAGACACTACCCGGCGTCATGTATGTAACCGCCGATCCCTGGGGCAATAACGAGCAGAATGCCTCGTTGTTCATTCACGGTTTCAGCGCTGGCCAGTTGGGACACACGATGGATGGCATCCCGCTGGGTGATCAGAACTATGGCAATTATAACGGCCTTTCCCCGCAGCGCGCGATCATTTCCGAAAACGTAGGCCGCGTAGTTGTGGCCACTGGCGCAGCCGAACTGGGCCTTGCTTCTACCAGCAATCTGGGCGGTGGGGTTGAAACCTTCTCGGCTGAACCAGACACCGCGATGAGCCTGCGGGTTAATCAGACGATGGGCAGCTATGGCACCTCACGCACTTATGTGCGCGTCGATTCCGGCACCTTTGGCAATGGCAATAGCCTTTATGCCTCTGTTTTGCGCCAGCGCGCCCGCGCTTGGGACTTTGAAGGCCGCCAGGGCGGATGGCAGGCCAATGCCAAATTGGTTCACGATGATAGCAATGGCAAGTTTACCGCCTATATTGCTTATTCAGACAAGATTGAACCCAACGAAGATTCAACCACCATTTACAAGGTGCCGGGCACGGCTGCTCAGGCTTACCAGCCAGCCACGCGTCCCTTTACCTATCCCAATTTCGCCACCGCCGTGGCCTATCTTGATGCCAACGGTGCGGTTCCTGCGCTTGAAGCGGTTAACTACCGCAATTACTACTCTGATGCGCAGCGCACTGACTATCTTGGTTATGTGAAGTATGCCGCCCATCTTTCCAGCACCTTTGATTGGTCGACCCAAGCCTATTTCCATCACAATGATGGCGTGGGCGTGGTGGCTGGCCCGATCACCGTGGCTTCTCTGCCAACCCTGTTTGCACTCTATTTCCCCGGCCAGAACCTGAAGATCGCCACCGGCAATTCGGGCTATGCGGTGCGCACCACCGAATATCGTATCGATCGCGGCGGGGTTATCTCGAACATGAATATCGATCTTGGCACGCACAAGATCGAAGCAGGGATGTGGTTGGAATATAACAGTTCGTCTGCCTATCGCCGCTGGTATGCTCTGGATGTGAACCATCCTGAAAACTATAGCCCCTATATCCGTCCCTCGAACCCGATGTTCACCCAATATGCCAGCGAGATCCGCAACACGGTGGCGCAGTTCCATCTGCAAGATGATTGGCAACTGACCCCGCGCTTGCTGGTTCAGGCCGGCTTCAAATCCAGCTTGCAGTTTGCGCGTGGCGACATGGTCGTTCAGCCGATCATCGGTTCACTGCCCGGTTCATCCAGCGCGCTGCCCAGCGGTGAAATCAACACCAAGCGCTGGTTCCTGCCGGCAATCGGCGCCAAGTGGGACGTGACCGATAACGAGCAGATTTACTTTAACGCGCAGCAGAACCTGCGTCAGTTAATGACCTATGGCGCTGGCGGCACCGCACCTTGGAGCGTTGGCAGCCAAGCAGCCTTCGATAATATCAAGAACAATGTGAAGCCCGAAACCGCCCGCACCTATGAAATTGGTCTGCGTTCGCACCACAGCTTCAATAGCGGCCTGCTCAGTGCCATTGAAGCCCAGATCAACGTCTATCATGTCGATTTTCATGATCGCTTGCTCAGCCTGACTGCAGCCGTTGGCGGTATTGCCGGTGGCTCGATTTCAGGTGGCACGCCAACCTTGGTTTCGGTGGGAGACGTCAAGACCGACGGCATTGATACCGCCGTAACCCTGCACTTTGGCGAGCATTTCTCACTGTACAACGCCCTGTCTTACAATCGTACGAAATACGATAGCGATTACAGTTCGATCACAGGCACGGCCACAGGCACCCAGATTGGCGGCTTTGCTACTGTTAGCGGCGTGGTGCCCACAGGTGGCAAGAATATCCCAATCAGCCCCTCATGGCTGAACAAGACGATTGCCACTGCCACCTTTGGCCGGTTCGAAGCCCAAGCCGTGGGAGACTATGTCGGCAAGCGCTATGCCACTTTCACCAACGATGCATGGGTAGACTCGACTTTCCAAGCCTCGCTGCGCTTGGCATACCGTCTTCCCATCGAAGGCCTCGGACTGCGCAAGGCGGATATCAGCGTGAACGTCACCAACCTGTTTGATACCACCGGGGTGGCAACCCTTTCAGCTGGTTCGAACACCAATACTTACAACATCTATCCGCTGGCCCCGCGTCAGTGGTTTGCTACTCTATCGGCGCAGTTCTGATGCGGGTCGGGGCAGTATCACGGCGGTCTGCGCTGGCCATGGGGGCCTATCTGACCGCCGCCGCTGCCCTGCCTGCATCGCGCAGCTTGGCACAGGAAGCAGGGGGGGCAAGCGTTCCCCCTGTGGCCAAGACCAAGCCTGATGGGGCTTTACAGTCAGCCCAGCGGCAGCGCCCCCTGGTGCTTGGCCACCGTGGATCCTCTGCCCATCGGCCTGAACACACCCTGGCATCTTATGCCAAGGCAATTGCCGATGGCGCCGATTTCATCGAACCCGATCTGGTGTCGAGCAAGGATGGCGTGCTGATCGCCCGGCATGAAAACAACATTGCCGAAACTACAGACGTTTCCTCTCACTCTGAATTTGCTGCGCGCAAAACCGCAAAAGTAATCGACGGGCAACGGCAGACCGGGTGGTTCACCGAAGATTTTACCTTCGCCGAATTGAAACGCCTTCGCGCCAAAGAGCGGCTGGGTGCCTTGCGCCCGGAAAGCCAATCCTATGATGGCCAGTTTCAGATTGTTTCCTTGGCAGAAATCGCTGATTTTGTTGGAGCCGAAGCAGCAGCGCGCGGCCGCACGATCGGACTTATCCCAGAATTAAAGCATTCCACCTACTTCGCCAGCATTGGCCTCAGGCTTGAGCCAGTCTTCTTGCAACAGGTTGCCGAAAGCCACCAACTGCAAACTGCGCCGCTGATCATTCAATCCTTTGAGGTGGCCAACCTCAAGTTTCTGCGGCAAAAGCTGAGCGGCTATGCCAATGTGCAACTGATGCAATTGGTTGGCGAGCCCGATGACATTGCGGCAGATATTGCCGCTGCCGGTGGCAAAACCTCATGGCGCGACATGGTAACACCCACTGGTCTCAAGGCCATTGCTGCCTATGCCGATTATCTAGCACCCAACACCCGCGCAATCATCGCCATGAAGGCCGATGGACATTTGGGAGAGCCGACCGGACTGGTCGAGGCCGCTCATCGGGCTGGTCTGAAAGTCGGCACTTGGACATTTCGTCCCGAAAATGCTTTCCTTGCTGCCGATTTTCGCAATGGTGCCGGTGATGCGGCCCGCAACCCTGAAGGCAGTGTGGCCGAAATCCGCCGCTTCTTGGCAACAGGGATTGATGCCTTCTTTACCGACGATCCCTATCTGGGTCGCTTGGCGGTCGACAGCATTTAGGTGATGCGCGACCTGTGAGTAATACTGTTGAGCAGCGATAGCGGGGGATTGGGTTGAAATCAGGCCGCAAAGCGCAAGCTATCATCGCCTGTGATAATCCGGACTTCGGCTTGAAGCCCGAGATGACCAGCCAATTCTTTAAGGTCACGCTCAACGCCGGGATTGATCAAGGCGTGGAAAGGATCACGCACAGATAACCACAGGGTGCCATCAGCGGTATCCAGCATAGAGTTGCTGAGCGATCGGGCAGAATTGCCGCTGAAGCGCCGGCACAGCCTTACGGCCAAGCCCCAGCCTTTTGCTTCGTGCAGGTTTTCGGCTGACATATAGCTGCGCCACTGATCACCCGCTTCACTCTGTCCGACATTGGCCATCAGACCGGCGGCCAGCATCGCGCGTTCCTCCATGCGCAGGCCAATCCAGCGTTTGCGCATGGCCCATTCTATAGCAAAATCGGTTCGCAAATTGGGTTCAAGATTGGCTGCGGCCAGTGCCAGCATGGCAATCGCCATACGCAACCGCTCTCCCGCAGCCGATGCCGTATCGGCCACTTGCGCTGGGGAACACCAGCCGGACACCATGGTCGCCCGAGCGGCAGAGGTGCCATAGTGTTCAACAAAGGCGGATACACTGGCAAGCAGGGGGTCTTGGCCACGCTGCCCCGGCTCAAGCGCCGAAAACAACAGCCCTTCACGTAGGCCCCATGAGGAAAACACCAGTTCGGTAGGAGCAAGGGTCTTAACCAGAACTTCCAGCAAGGCCGCCGTTGCCGGCAGAGCGCCCATGCGGGATGATGAAACCCCCTTAACCGGTGCAAGCGGCTCTGTGCGCTTGCGGCTGAGTGCACGGGTTAGCT
>JBEGLE010000117.1:0-8733 GCA_041183725.1 Pseudomonadota bacterium
TCCTTGCCGTCGATTTCGCCCGCATGAATTCCGCCTTGGGCAAACAGGGTCGGCTTCGGTGTTACGCCTGGCTTGGATGCCCGGATCGCGTAAAGTTCGCGGCCTTGGGCGGTGTGCCCGAACACCTCAAGTTTAAGCAGCGGCGATGCGGCGATCAGTCGTTCCAGCCATGCGCGCGTCTCGGCATAGGATGGCGTTTCAGCAAAGTTTGCCGCCTCGATCGGGGTGATAAAGGGATCGCCAGCCTTTGCTATCAGTGCCTCACTCGCTCCATGCCAAGGCAGAACCGGGGGGAGCGGGGCGGTGAGATCATATGTCTGGGCGAGTGTCCCGCAGGGCATCAGGGCGAGGGCCGAAACGGCGAGGGCGAGTTTGCGCATCGCCTGAGGCTAGGAGGAATGCATTAGGCTGGCAATTGGCGCAGCAGGCGAGGCATCAAGATCGCCTTTGTAAATGCACTTCAGCCAATTGATCGCTTTTGTCGATCACCCGATTTGAAAAATTCCCTTTCCCTTTGGCGCCAGTCCGGCCCAAGGTTGCCTTCGCCGATTCACACCCATCGAGAGGAGTCAGATCATGGGACTTGCAGGAACGAAGACCGAGCAGAACCTAAAGGACGCATTCGCAGGCGAAAGCCAGGCCAACCGCCGTTATCTCTATTTCGCCCAGAAGGCAGACATTGAAGGCCACAATGATGTCGCCGCCGTGTTCCGCTCGACGGCTGAAGGTGAAACCGGCCACGCCCATGGTCATCTTGAATATCTTGAAGAAACAGGCGATCCGGCAACCGGCCTGCCGATTGGCGATACCATTGCCAATCTGAAGGCATCGATCGCTGGCGAAACCCATGAGTACACCGATATGTACCCGGGCATGGCCAAGACCGCGCGCGACGAAGGTTTTGACGAAATCGCTGACTGGTTCGAAACCCTTGCCAAGGCTGAAAAGAGCCATGCTGGCAAGTTCCAGAAGACTTTGGACGCCGTCATCGCTGGCTAAGCCATATTTCCGGCCGGCTCCCGCAAGGTTGCCGGCCGGATTCTATCTAGAATCTGCAAAAATCGCCCGCACAGGAGGATCCTATGGAAGGTAGCCTTGAAGCTCCGACTCGCCACGTCATCCCTTGGCAAGACGAGGCCTGGTATGATGAAGCCGCGCTTGATACCGAGCTGCGCCGCGTCTTTGACATCTGCCATGGTTGCCGCCGCTGCTTTAACCTGTGCGACAGTTTCCCAATCCTGTTCGATGCGGTTGATGAAAGCCCCACCGAAGAAGTCGAGGATCTGACCCACGCGCAACTGGCCAGTGTGGTGGATGCCTGCACGCTGTGCGATATGTGTTTCCTGACCAAGTGCCCCTATGTGCCACCGCACAGCTTTGATCTGGATTTCCCCCATCTGATGCTGCGCTATCGCGCCGTTGAGCACCGCAAGGGCAATACCCCGCTGGTTGATCGCGAATTGGCCGAGATGGATCGCAATGGCAAACTTGGCACCATGGTTGCTGGCGTGGCCAATTGGGCAACCAAAGAGGGCAATGGCCTGACAAGACCGATCATGGAAGCAACGCTGGGGATTGATCGGCGCGCCCATGTGCCGCCGTTCATGGATGTCTCGCTCACGCGCCAGGCGCCTGCTGGCGTGCCGCAGCCCAATCCCGATGGCCCCGCCTTTGGCAAGAAGGTGGCAATCTATGCTGGTTGCCATGATGAATTCAACGATGGCACGCCGGGCCTCGCGCTGGCGAAGGTTCTGGCGCACAATGGCGTGAAGGTCCGGATCGAACACCCCGATTGCTGCGGTATGCCCAAGTTTGAAAATGGCGATCTGCCCGCCGTGTCCAGTGCCGCAGAGCGCATATCCGCCTTTTTCGCGCCGCTGGTTGCCGATGGCTGGGATATTGTGCCGCTGACCACATCCTGTGCGCTGATGTTGAAGTTTGAATGGCCGCTGATTGCCCCAGAGAACGAGGCGGTCAAAACGCTGGCAGGCCATTGTTTTGACGTGTCAGAATATGTCGTGGCCCTGGCAAAAGAGACTGGGCTAGCCCCGATTGATGACCTGCCGGCTTCCATTGCCGTTCACTTTGCCTGCCATGCACGGGCGCAGAATATGGGGCCAAAGGCGCTGGAAATGCTCCGGCTTATCCCCGGCGCCACCCCGCAATTGACCGAGCGTTGCTCTGGCCATGGCGGCAAATGGGGGCTGTTTAAGGACAATTTCGATCGCGCCGTTAAGGTGGGCAAGCCCGCCGCCCGCAACCTGATGAAGAACGATCCTGATCTGATTGTCAGCGAATGTCCTTTGGCAGGTCCGCATCTGCGTCAAGTTATCGAAGCCAATGGCCAAACGCCGCCAGATCGGATCGGACACCCGATTGAAGTCCTTGCCAAAGCATATGGATTATAATCATGCCTCGTAATTCGCACAGCATCACCGCCGACGATATTATGCCGATGGAGCAGTATGAACTGATCCGCGCCGATAAACGGGCCGAAGCCCTGCTGCGCAAAGGGCTGACCCGCATGGCTGTTGGCCCCAATGCCACGATCCTGTTTGAAACGTGGGATTCGATGTGGCTGCAAATCCAAGAAATGCTGCGGATTGAAAAGGGCGGCGCAGCCCAGATCCCTGATGAGATATCCGCCTATGACCCCATGGTGCCTAAGGGGGCGGAACTGACCGCAACCTTGCTGTTCGAAGTGGCCGATCCGGTCCGCCGCGATCAGTTCTTGCGGACTATTGGCGGGGTGGAAGATCATATCGCCCTGAATGTTTGCGGTGAACTAATCCGTGCCCGCGCGGAAGGTGATGTCGAACGCACGCGCGAAAGCGATGGCAAGGCCAGCGCCGTGCACTTTATTCATTTTGATTTCACCGCGTCAGCACTTGCCGCGTGGAAATCGGGTGAAGGCACAGTGATGGTGGTGATTGATCACCCCAATTATGGCCATGCGGCCCTGCTCAGCGCGGATTCGCGGCGCTATTTGGATCAGGAATGCTTTTGATAGGCTGATCAGGCCCGCTTTATTTGCCGGTTGTGGCGGATTGACCAGCCCAATGACAAGGCAATCAGAAGCGCGCCTATCAGTCCGGTTACCATATCGGGAATAGCATAAAGCACGGATAGAAGCATGATGGCTCCAAGAGACAGGATTGCCCAGAACGCGCCGTGTTCCAAATATCGGTATTCGGCCAATGTGCCTTGCTTTACTAAGAAAACGGTCATTGATCTAACAAACATGGCACCGATCGATAGCCCCAGCGCGATCACCACCATATTGTTCGACAGGGCAAATGCCCCGATCACGCCATCGAAGCTGAACGAGGCATCAAGCACGTTCAAATAGAGAAAGCCCGACAATCCAGAACGCACAATTTGTCCAGCAAGGCGTTGGCTGGCCTCGCGCATTTCCAGAATTGTGCCGATGGCCTCAACCGCGATGAAGCTTACCAAGCCAAGTATTCCGGCGATAAGGAAGGTCAATGCTTCCGCAGGCCGAAGCATCATGGAGATGGTATAGAGCATCAGCAACAGGACAGCGATTTCAGCAGCTTTTAGACTGGAAAAGCGGCTCAGGCGGCTTTCGATCCAGACGATCCAGTGAATGTCTTTTTCCCCGTCAAAGAAGAACGACAGACCAACCATGGCAAGGAAGGTGCCACCAAAACCGGCGATAGCCGTATGGGCGCTGCTGACGATGTGTTCATAGCGAACGGGTTGGTTAAGAGAGAGGCTGATCGCCTCCGACGGGGAGAGGTTTGCTGTGATAGCAACAATCGCCAACGGAAAGACAATCCGCATGCCAAACACGGCAATGGCCATACCCCAAGTTAGAAAGCGGCTTTGCCAAGCAGCGTCCATCTCTTGTAGCACGGCGGCATTAACCACGGCGTTGTCGAATGATAGCGAGATTTCAAGAACCGCTAAGACAGCGACGATCCACAGCAACGATGCTGTGCCGCTCAGGGTACCTGTCAGGCTCCAGCCATAAAAACCCGCCAAGATAAAGCAGACGAGGCTAAATAGGATCGAACCCTTGTAAGTGTTAAGCAAGAAGGCCTCTTTTGCAAAAATGGCGGGGCGACCGGCTTGGCCGCGAAGCGTTATTTTGGCTGGTAGGTTTGCTCGATACCCGGAAAAGCGCGGGTGCGGACTTCTTCGGCATAGCGCGCTGCGGTGGCGGCAATGGTATCACCAAGCGCTTCGTACTTTTTGACAAAGCGCGGCACACGATCGAACATGCCCAGCATGTCTTCGGTTACCAGCACTTGGCCATCGCATTGGGCTGAGGCACCGATCCCTATGGTAAGGCAAGGGACGGCCTTGGTTGTGGCAATGGCAATGGGTTCAACCACGCATTCAATCACTACGGCAAAAGCGCCAGCATCAGACAGGGCGCGAGCATCGGCGACAATTTTTTGCGCTTCCGCTTCATTGCGCCCACGGGCGTTGTAACCGCCCAAGACATTGACCGCCTGAGGGGTAAGACCCACGTGGCCAATCACCGGAATGCCGCGTCGGGTTAGGAAAGCGACCGTTTCAGCCATGGCTTCTCCGCCTTCCAGCTTCACGCCGGCGCACCCGGTTTCCTTCAAAATGCGGGCTGCACTGGCAAAAGCCTGCTGGGGCGATTCCTCGTAACTGCCAAACGGCATATCGACGATCACCACGGCATGATACGATCCACGCACCACGGCGGCCCCATGCGCTACCATCATATCCAGCGTCACCGGCACGCTTGAAGGTAAGCCATAAATCACCTGCCCCAAGCTGTCGCCCACCAGCAGCACATCGCAATGGGCATCCAACAATTGCGCTTGGCGCGCGGTATAGGCCGTGAGCATGACCACGGGTTCAGCCGTCACACCATCCACCTTACGGCGGCGCAAAGCGGGAACTGTAAGCCGCTTCATTGGGGCAGGGGTGGGCGTGGCACGGCTGGTTGCCGTATCAAGTTGAAAGGTGGAAGACATAATAGCCTTGTAGCCGTTTGGACGAAGCTGGGGAAGGGTGGCAATTTGCCGCTTGCCATCGGCCATACCGCCGCTAGCGTCATGGGCTGGAAATTGTGCTGCGGAAACGTGCTTGGGGCACACCGCACCTTGGGGAGAACCGCATGTTCGGTCGTGTGAAATCGCTGGATGCCATTTTGGCGACAGCCGAGAAGAAATCGCTGCATCGCAGCCTGGGGGCGGTGCAATTGACCCTGCTGGGTATCGGGGCGGTAATTGGTACCGGTATTTTCGTGCTCACCGCTGCCGCCGCCCAAAAGGCGGGGCCGGGCATGATGTGGAGCTTTGTGATTGCTGGCGCGATCTGCGCCGTGGCAGCACTATGCTATTCCGAACTGGCCTCGATGGTTCCGGTTTCGGGTTCTGCCTATACCTATTCCTATGCCGTGATGGGCGAATTGCTCGCTTGGATGGTCGGATGGGCGCTGATTCTTGAATATGCTGTGGCGGCTTCGGCTGTTTCAGTCGGCTGGTCAGGCTATTTCATGGGCTTGCTGAAAAGCTGGACCGGGTTTGAATTGCCCACGATGCTGCAAGCCGGGCCGACATGGAGCTTGGTGGGCCTGATTCCCCATGCTGACTTTTCCACTGGCCTGATCAATGTCCCCGCGGTTTGCGTGGCCTTGTCCGTCACTTGGTTGCTCATGATCGGCACCAAGGAAAGCGCCAATTTCAATGCGGTGCTGGTGGTGATCAAGATCGCCGCGCTTACCATGTTCATTGTGCTTGCGCTGCCGGTGATGCAGTCTGAGCATTTCGCTCCGTTTGCGCCCAATGGCATCGGTTCACCGGGCATGGGGATAATCGGTGCGGCCTCTTCAATCTTTTTTGCCTATGTTGGCTTTGATGCGGTTTCGACCGCGGCAGAAGAAACCAAGAACCCCCAGCGCAATGTGCCCATAGGCCTGCTGGGCAGCTTGGCGATTTGCACGGTGTTCTATCTGCTGGTTGCCGCCAGCGCGATTGGCGCAATCGGCGCACAGCCGACCGCAGTGGGGGTTGAACCGAGCTCTGTGCTGTTCAACCAGCAATGCGCTTCGCTGCTGGCGCAGGGACAAGAGCCGCTGGTTTGCTCCAAGGAAGCCTTGGCCCACGTGCTGCGCTCGATCAATCACACCTTTGCGGGTGATCTGATCGGCTTGGCGGCCAATCTGGCGCTGCCGTCGGTGATCCTGATGATGATGTACGGCCAAACCCGTATCTTCTTCGTTATGGCCCGCGATGGCCTTCTGCCGGAAAAGCTGGCCAGCGTTCACCCCAAGTGGAAGACGCCGCACGTCGTAACGGTGGTCACTGGCGTTTTCGTGGCGATAGCGGCGGCCTTGCTGCCGGTGGGGCAATTGGCGGATATTTCCAATTCCGGTACGCTGTTTGCCTTCTTGATGGTGTCGCTGGCGGTAATGATCCTGCGTCTGCGCGATCCTAAGCGCGCCCGCCCGTTCCGTACCCCGCTGCTGTGGGTGGTTGGTCCGCTTTCGGTGGTTGGCTGCTTGGTGCTGTTCTGGTTCCTGCCACTTGATGCCAAGCTTGTGCTGCCCGTGTGGGGCGGGATCGGCCTCGTGTTCTATTACCTGTATGGCTACCGCAAGAGCCACGTCGGCCGCGGCCTGATTGAGGTGCACGAGGATGACAAAGACGCACCGCCTCAGCCAGTTGCACCGCTGCCGGGCGGGGTTGAGCTGGATTAACCAGAGAACCAGAGACAAAACAGGGCCGCTTCCTTCGGGAGGCGGCCTTTTTTGTTTGGCAAATAATGGGGCGTGTTTGGCTGGTGACCCCTACGGGAATCGAACCCGTGTTTCAGCCGTGAGAGGGCCGCGTCCTAACCGCTAGACGAAGGGGCCATCCTGCTTGCGCCGGTGGCGAGGTCGCGCAATTAGGGGGAGACGCGGCAGGGGTCAACCCCCCAGTTGCGGTTCTTTCTCATGTTGCCCAAGCCGCATCTTCAATATGCAGCTCTGCTTGGGCGCGGCTTGACCAATCATCAATCTTTGCGCGCCCCACCAACCACAGTTTTCTGCCCTGCGAGGCATGAAGCAGGGCTTGGCCCATTTCGCTTTCGGCAGCGCGAAAAGCGATGGCTTTAAAACTGCCACCATCATCGCCGCGGGCAATAACGCGCACATGATCGCCGCCGACAATATCCACTTTAACCAAACGCACCGGGCCAATCGCCAATTTCGGCGCGGGCCAGCCCATGCCAAAGGGGCCGGCGCTTTCCATCAGGGTGATCAGGTCCGGGGTTAGTCCGCCGGGGGCCAAGCTGAGATCAATCGCCAGACTTTGGTTTTCCATGGCCAGCAACACATCGCGGGCCAACCGTTCATCCAGCCAATCGGCAAGGGCGGAGAGTTTGTCTGGTGCAATGGTAAGCCCCGCCGCCATGGCATGGCCCCCGCCAGCAATCAGCAACCCGGCTTCACGGGCAGCGATGATCGCAGCGCCCAGATCAACGCCGGAAATTGATCGGCCTGATCCTTTGCCGTGGCCATGTTCATCGGCATCAAGTGCGATGACCAAAGTGGGCTTGCCGGTTTTTTCTTTGATTCGTCCGGCAACAATGCCGATCACGCCGGGATGCCAGCCGCCGCCTGCTAGAACGATAACCGAGCGATTATGCTGCCGATCCACTTGCGCTTCGGCAGCTTCTTGCACCGCAGCTTCTATGGCGCGGCGCTCTTCGTTGAGGGCAGAAAGCTGAGCCGCAATGGCGCGGGCCTCCTCTGGGTCTTGGGTGGTGAGCAGGCGCACGCCCAAGGTTGATTCGCCTACCCGGCCACCGGCATTGACCCGCGGCCCTAAGGCAAAGCCCAGATCGCTGCAGGTGGGCGCGCGAGATAGCCGGCTGGCATCAATCAGCGCTGCCATGCCGACATTCTCGCGCTTGGCCATGACCTTTAATCCCTGCGCGACCATGGCGCGGTTAAGCCCATGCAAGGCCGCAACATCAGCCACGGTGCCAAGCGCGACCAGATCAAGCAGGGCGAAAAGATCAGGCTCGGCGCGATCGGCAAAAAATTGGTGGCCGCGCAAGGTGCGCACCGTGGCCACAGCCAGCAAAAAGGCCACACCAACCGCAGCCAAGTGGCCATGGGCGGCGGCAAGATTGTCTTCGTCCAGACGGTTGGGATTTACCAAGGCGAGGGCGAGGGGCAATTCGGCGGCGCACTTGTGGTGATCGACCACGATCACATCAATCCCGGCCTCTTTCGCCGATGCGAGCGCTTCATAGGCCATGGCTCCGCAATCGACGGTAACGATCAAGCTGCTGCCTTCTTGGCCCAGCCGGACCAAGGCTTCGCCTGACGGGCCATAGCCTTCCAGTAGCCGGTCAGGGATGTAATAGCGCGCAGCCAGTCCCAGTTCGCGCAACAAGCGAATAAGCAGGGCCGCGCTGGTCGCGCCATCCACATCATAGTCACCATATATGGTGATCGATTCTTGGTTAAGGATGGCTTGGGTCAGGCGTTCTGCCGCGGCATCCATATCGCGGAAGGCCGAAGGATCGGGCAGGAAGCTGCGCAACGAAGGGGTGCGGTGCCGTTCCAGATCATCGGCCGCCACGCCGCGCGCCATCAGAATCTGGGCCACCAGATCAGTCGCTTGGCCAGACCCGCTATCGCTCAGGTCCATATTGCCCCCGCGCCAGCGCCACGCCTTGCCAGAGAGCGATGACGATATGCCGAAAAGGGAAGGGGGATTGGAAGCCATGCCGTGG
>JBEGLE010000118.1:0-5673 GCA_041183725.1 Pseudomonadota bacterium
GCTCGAAAACATGGCGTCCGAGCAGGTCGCTTCGATGACGGCGATGGACAACGCAACGCGCAATGCGGGCGATCTGATCAACAAGCTGACCATCCAGTACAACCGCAGCCGTCAGGCCGCGATTACGACCGAACTGATTGAAATTATCGCTGGCGCCGAAGCGCTGTAAGAAATTCAAGGCAAGGAAACGAAAATGGCCACCGCCACCAAGACCAAGAAGGCCGCTCCGGCCTCCGCTACCGCAACCGGCAAGATCAGCCAGGTCATCGGCGCCGTCGTCGACGTGACCTTCACCGGTGAACTGCCGGCGATTCTCTCGGCTCTGGAGACCGACAACAACGGCAACCGCCTTGTTCTCGAAGTCGCCCAGCATCTGGGTGAGAACACCGTGCGCACGATCGCCATGGACGCCACCGAGGGTCTTACCCGCGGTCAGGCCGTAACGGCTACCGGCGCGCAGATCTCGGTGCCAGTTGGCCCGCAGACGCTCGGCCGCATTCTCAACGTCATCGGCGAACCGATCGACGAACGTGGTCCGGTCGGTTCTGACATGTTCTCGCCGATCCACGCCAAGGCCCCGGAATTCGTCGACCAGTCGACCGAAGCCGCAATCCTTGTCACCGGCATCAAGGTTATCGATCTTCTCGCGCCCTATGCGCGTGGTGGTAAGATCGGCCTGTTCGGCGGTGCTGGCGTGGGCAAGACCGTGCTTATTCAGGAATTGATCAACAACATCGCCAAGGGTCACGGCGGCGTTTCGGTCTTTGCCGGCGTCGGTGAACGTACCCGCGAAGGTAACGATCTGTACCACGAATTCCTCGATGCTGGCGTTATCGCCAAGGACGCCGATGGCAATGCCACGTCGGAAGGCTCCAAGGTTGCTCTGGTGTTCGGCCAGATGAACGAGCCCCCAGGCGCCCGCGCCCGCGTTGCGCTGTCGGGTCTGACCATGGCCGAATACTTCCGCGACCAAGAAGGTCAGGACGTGCTGTTCTTTGTCGACAACATCTTCCGCTTTACCCAAGCGGGTTCGGAAGTGTCGGCTCTGCTCGGCCGTATTCCTTCGGCCGTGGGTTATCAGCCAACGCTGGCGACCGACATGGGCGCTCTGCAGGAACGCATTACCTCGACCAACAAGGGGTCAATCACCTCGGTTCAGGCCATTTACGTTCCCGCCGACGATCTTACCGATCCGGCACCAGCCGCTTCGTTTGCTCACCTTGACGCAACGACCACGCTGAACCGCGCCATTTCCGAACTCGGCATCTATCCGGCGGTTGACCCGCTCGATTCCACCAGCCGCGTTCTCGAACCGCGCGTTGTTGGCCAAGAGCACTACGAAACCGCCCGCCGTGTTCAGGAAACGCTGCAGAAGTACAAGTCGCTTCAGGACATCATCGCCATTCTGGGCATGGACGAGCTTTCGGAAGAAGATAAGCTCACCGTGGCCCGTGCGCGTAAGATCCAGAAGTTCCTGTCGCAGCCCTTCCACGTGGCCGAAGTGTTCACCGGCATCCCCGGCAAGTTCGTGCAGATCGAAGATACGGTCCGCTCGTTCAAGGCCGTGGTTGATGGCGAATACGATCACCTTCCCGAAAACGCCTTCTACATGGTTGGCGGCATCGATGAAGCGATCGAAAAGGCCAAGAAGCTGGCTGAAGACGCTTAAGGAATATTCCCCTCCCGCTTGCGGGAGGGGGCACAGGGCCAGGGCCAGTTCCTGTCTCTGATTGACTGACCCACCCGGCCCCTTCGATCAGGAGGGGGGAGATTTGGCATGGCACTGCACTTCGAACTCGTCACCCCGACCCAGCTTGTCCGGTCAGAGGATGTCTACATGGTCGTCGTCCCCGGCACCGAGGGCGAATTCGGCGTGCTGGCAGGCCACGCGCCCTTCATGTCGGGTCTGTGCGATGGCGCGCTGAAGGTTTACCGCAACGAAAACGCGGCCCCTGAAGAAATTCAGGTCCGTGGTGGCTTTGCCGAAGTCAACGAAAGCGGCCTCACGGTTCTGGCTGAAGGCATTCAAGCCTAAGCATTTTCTTCCCTAGGGACGTTGAACAGGGCGGATTATTCCGCCCTGTTTGCGTTTGGGCTTGAACGCGCCATAGGTAATTGGGCTGGCCTCACCGCGTGGCCTTCGACAAGCGCAGGCTGAGCGGGGAAAATAAACCTGCCCCAAACCCCGCTCATCCTGAGCCCGTCGAAGGATGTCGCGCACACCCCGGCCCCTTAGGGCCGGTCATCCACTGGCCCTGCCACCGGGCGATAGTTCCAGCGGGTCACATTGCTACCATCCATTTTCGCCGCCTCGGCCATCAGCAATTGCCCTTGCCGCCAAAAACGCAGGCGCTGGGGAAAATCGTGGGCGGGATTGGTAAACTCGATCGCCTCATCGCTGGCCACGCGCATCACAAAGTCAATTGCCTGCCCGCCACGCTCTTGTACCGAATAGACCAGCCGCCCATCCGGCTTGCGCTGGATACGGATCAGATCCCAGCTTTCTACTGTGGGGCCAAACCCGGCGCGGTTGATTCCCAGCATCATGCCATCACGCGGGGCTGTCCATAGTTCTTCGGCCCAAGCCGAACCCTGCTGCATCTGCCAAGTGCCAGCCAGCCATGCCGGCAAGGCAGGCCCATCTTCGGCATGCAGTGGGCCGGATAGTGCCAAAAGCAAAAGCGGGAGCAGACGACAGATTTTCATGTTGCTGAGCATAGGGCCTAGCAAGCTGAGCGCAAACCCATCTATCCCCCTTGTCGGATCGCACAGGAGCCTTACAGCCAGACTGTGGAACGTCCCGCCCGCCCTCTTTTGGCCTTAGCCCTCAGACTTGGCTTTGCCGTATCGCTATCAAGCTTGCTGATGGTAGTGAAGTATGCGGCGCAAAGCGGCGTCAGCCTGCCCGAAATTATGTTTTGGCGCCAAGCGGGCTGTTTGCCCGTGATCTTTTGCTCCCTGGCACTCAGCGGTAAACTTGCCCAACTGCGCACCCAACGCATCACAGCCCATGGCGGCCGGGCCTTTGTGGGCATGACGAATATGGTGTTTAACTTCGGTGCCGCCATCCTGCTGCCCTTGGCCGAATCCACCACACTCAGCTTTACCACACCGCTGTTTGCCGTGCTGATTGCCACTGTAGTGCTGCGGGACAGCATCGGCCCATGGCGGCTGACAGCCGTAATTCTCGGCTTTGCAGGCATTGTTATCGTCGCCCAGCCTGGGACTGAACCTATCCCCCTGCTCGGCGGTAGTATGGCCATCATTTGCGCCATGCTAACCGCAATCATCAATTACCAAATCCGTGACCTTGGCCGAACAGAGCACCCTGCCTGTTCTGTCTTCTGGTTTTCTGCCTTTGGCACCGTGTTGATGCTGCCACTCATGCCATTTTTCATGACCCAGCATTCTGCATGGCAATGGCTGCTCTTGGCCTCACTAGGCCTATTGGGGGCTGTGGCGCAGCTGTTCATGACCGCTTCCCTGCGCCACGGCAAAGTCGCCAATGTGGTGGTTATCGACTATACCCAGCTCATTTGGGCGACAGCCTTTGGCTGGCTGATCTGGGACAAGATACCCTCGCGCAACACATTCTTAGGGGCGCCGCTGATCATTGCGGCTGGCATGATCATCGTCTGGCGCGAACACCGCAAACGCCATGACATTGCCATCAGTTCAAGCGAAAATGATTAGGCTAAGCGCCTGAACTGGAACCTAAGCCTAAGCCCCCTCATCCACCGCGCGCCATGTTAGCACCGGTTTGCGCGCAGCCAAGGTTTCATCCAACCGGCGGCGCGGGGCAAAGTGCGGTGCGCTTTTCAAGCTGGGATCGGCATTGCGTGCCCGTGCTGCCAAGCTGCGCAGTGATGTGATCAGTCGATCAAGGCCATCCTTGCTCTCGGTCTCGGTCGGTTCCACCAACATAGCGCCGTGAACCACCAACGGGAAATAGACCGTCATCGGGTGGAAGCCCTCGTCGATCATGCCCTTGGCAATATCCAGCGTGGTAAAGCCTTCGGGCAGGCCATCATCAGAGAACAGCGCCTCGTGCATGCAGGGGCCAGACTTGGCGAAGGGGGCGCTGAGCACGTCTTCAAGGCTGCGCAAAACATAATTCGCATTGAGCACCGCATCTTCGGACACTTGCCGCAGACCATCGGCCCCATGACTTAGGATATAGGCAAGCGCGCGGGTGAACATGCCCATCTGACCATGGAAAGCCGCCATGCGACCAAAGCTTTGCGAATGGCCATGGGCCGCCGCATCTTCTTCCTCGATCAGGTGGATCACCCCTTCGTCATCGCGCTGGGTAAAGGGCAGCGGCGCGAAGGGGGCCAAGGCCGCCGATAATACCACTGGGCCAGAGCCCGGCCCACCGCCGCCGTGCGGGGTGGAAAAGGTTTTATGCAGGTTAATGTGCATGGCATCCACGCCCAGATCACCGGGGCGGACCTTGCCAACGATGGCATTGAAATTCGCGCCATCGCAATAGACATAGCCACCCGCGGCATGGACCGCATCAGAGATCGCTTTGAAATCCCGCTCAAACAGGCCGCAGGTGTTGGGGTTGGTAATCATCACCCCCGCCACATCAGGGCCCATGCGGGCTTGCAGCGCCGCCAGATCAACCCGGCCATCAGCAGTTGCCGGAATATTCTCTACGGCAAAACCCGCAAAGGCGGCGGTAGCCGGATTGGTGCCATGCGCGCTTTCCGGCACCAGAATAACCCGGCGATCTTCGCCGCGCGCTGCAATCGCCGCCTTGATGCACAACAGGCCGCACAGTTCGCCGTGAGCCCCCGCCTTTGGCGTCATTGCCACGGATTCCATGCCGGTCAGGGTCACCAGCCAATGCGCCAATTCGTTGATCACCGCCAAAGCGCCGCGCACTGTCTGCTGCGGGGCGAGTGGGTGAAGATCGGCAAAGCCGGGCAGCCGTGCGACCTTTTCGTTAAGGCGCGGATTATGCTTCATCGTGCACGATCCCAGCGGGAACGGCCCCAAATCGATGCCATAGTTCTGGCGCGACAGGCGGGTATAGTGGCGCACGGTTTCTGGCTCTGACAGGCCAGCCAAGGCCGGAGCACCGGGGCGCAGGAAACGGACCAAGCCGGGCAGAATATCGCCCTCCGGCTCGTCCATATCCACCCCGCACGTGCCCGGCTGACCCAGTTCGAACACCAGCTTTTCCTCAAGCGCCAAGCCGCGATCGCCGCTGGCGGTGCCCAATACGTTATCACTTTGGCCGCTGTCACCCATTGCGGGACGCCAGCCGGAAGGGTTGGGGGCGTTCATGCGCAAACTCCTGCAAGCTCTTCAGCCAGCGCCGAAGCCAGCGCGGCAATATCGTCAGCCGTGGTCATTTCGCTGGCACAGACCAGCAGGCCATGCGTCAGCGCCGTTGCACCGGGATAGAGCCGCCCCAGTGAAACACCGCCCAAAATCTCGCGATCTGCCAAACGGCGCACAACATCGCGGGCATCGCGGGGCAAGATCACGGTAAATTCATTGACATAGGCATCATTCAGCACCCGAACCCCGGGTACCGCCGCCAAGGCATCGGCCGTGCGGCGCGCTGCTTGGTGGTTCAACCGCGCCAGCTTGGCCAAGCCTTCACCACCCAGCAGGGTCATGTGGATCGAAAAGGCCAAGGCACACAGCCCGGCATTGGTG
>JBEGLE010000119.1:0-4644 GCA_041183725.1 Pseudomonadota bacterium
AGTATTAATGGCGGCCTTAACGCTTGATCAAAGCGAATGGCGGCACGTTAAATGGATTTGGGATAGGATTGAGCAATATGACGTGTGAAGCAGCCGATTATGTCATCGCCGGTGGCGGTAGCGCTGGATGCGTTTTGGCAAGCCGTTTGTCAGAAGATCCCAATTGCCAGGTTGTGCTGTTGGAAGCCGGTGGACCGGGCAATGGCTTGCTGGCTACCATGCCTTCGGGGTCTTATAAATTGTTGGGCAAGGCTAAGGCTGACTGGATGTATATGACCGAGGCCGACCCTTCGCTGAACGGTAGAAAGGTAATGTGGACGGCCGGCAGGATGCTGGGTGGTGGCTCTGCCATCAACGGCATGATGTACATTCGCGGTTCGCGGGCTGACTATGACAGCTGGGAAAAGGACCTGGGCTGCCAAGGGTGGGGTTGGAATTCGGTGCAAACCTATTTCAAGAAGTCTGAAGGGTTTAATGGCGCGCCCAGCCAGTCGCACTCCACCACCGGCCCGCTCGGGGTTTCCTTGCCGCGCAAAGTTCATCCTTTGTCGCATGTTTTTGTCGAAGCCTGCAGCGAGACAGGGCTGCGCAAGGTTGAAGACTATTGCGCTGGCGATATAGATGGCGCCTTCCTCGCCTATGTGACCCAGCGGGGGGGGAAGCGCTCGAGCACGGCGCGGGCTTTTCTTGAAGTGGCAAAGAAGCGCCCTAACCTGACCATTATTACCGGGGCGGTGGTTGATAAGGTTTTGATAGATGACGGCCGTGCAACCGGCGTGCAATATGTTCGCAACGGTGCACTAAAGGTTGTGCAAGCACGCCGCGAAGTGATTGTAAGCGCCAGCACGATGCAGTCGCCTGCAATTCTCTTGCGATCAGGTATTGGGCCGGCGGACGAACTGCGGGCGATGGGCATCGAAGTAAAGGTGGATGCGCCCGAAGTAGGCAAGAACCTTCAGGAACATGCCAGCGTTCAGACCAGTGTTATAGTCGATATCCCAACGGTGAATACCAAGATGGGCCTATTTGGACTGGCAAAGGGGGTTGTCGAGTACTTTTTGCTGCGTAGCGGGATTATGACAGTAACCCCGGTAGAATCGATGGCCTTTTTGCGGTCAGAACCGGGCTTGGATGAACCAGATATCAAACTGCAATTTGGGCCAATGGCTTTTGATCCGGCTACGCGCCAGCCGCACAAGAAGCCAGGGATCATCGTCTATACCAATGTTGCCAAGCCAAAGAGCCGCGGTGAAATTCGTCTGCGCAGCATCGATCCGCTGGACGCTCCGGTGATTGATCACCGTTTGCTGGGGGATCCAGGAGATGTAGCGGCAATGATCCGTGGGTTGAAGGCCGTGGACCGTATTCTTCATGCTCCCAGCTTTGCGGCCCATATGAAGGGGCGCATTGCCCCGACGGAATTACCCAAGGACGATGCGGAGTGGGAACAGCGGATCCGCAGCACTTCAGGTATTGGCTATCATCCGGTTGGCACCTGCCGCATGGGCGGCGATGTCAACTCCGTCGTAGACCCGCGCCTGCGGGTACGCGGTGTAGCTGGTCTGCGGGTTGCGGATGGTTCTGTCATGCCAATCATGCCTTCAGCCAATACCAATGCCCCCGCGATCATGGTTGGCGAAAAGGCTGCCGATATGATCCGCGAGGATGCAGTTTGATTGCTTGATCGGCAGGAGAGGGCTTGCCAATTTTTGAAACCCGTGCAGCTCTGGTTTACCGTGCCAAAAGCTCTGGTCCAGCCTTTCTCTCGCCATTTGTAAGGCGACGCTATCGCTTGCAGAAATGGCTGTTCATGCAAACGCCCAGCATGGGGCCAGCCCTGGACGATCCCGTGTCTGCCGCCAGAAGTCGAAGACGATCATGAGAGGCATCTCGCTCTAAGGCTTATTAAGCGGCGGCTTCGCCGTGCGGCTCACCAGCTGCTATCGCCAAAGTCAAACGGTGCTCAGGGGTTTCAAAGCGAAGGCGTCTTGCTGCGATCCAAAGCAGATACATTGCTATTGGAGCCAGAATAAGAATGCTGGCGATGCCAGTGCCCAATGAACCGCTGACATTGCTGACCTTGCCGGTCCAATAAGGGCCGATGCCTGAGGCCACGACGATCGCCACCAGCGAGTGACAAGCCGCTGCCGCCCCCCGCATGCGCGGCAGCACAAGATCCTGAATCATCGCTGCAATGCCGCCGCTCCACATGGCAGTAAAAATGCTTTGGATGAAATAGGCGGCAAAAAACACTGTGATGGTCTTGGCCGCGGTGATGGTGAGAATGCAGGGGATCATGCCCAGCAGAGAAATGGCCGTCATGTTGAGCGGGGCGGCCAAATCTTTGCGTTTCCAGCGATCGGTTAACCAACCGCCGATCACCACGCCGAGGATCGAACCTAAAACATAGATCATGCCAAGACCAAGGCCTATTTTAGAGGCAGGAACTGCCGTAAAGGTTCGCATTGCCAGCGGCGCAGCCCATACGCTGATGCCCGCGATAATGCAGGCAACCAGTGCAGTTGCGGTAACCCCAAGGACAAAGGTTTTGTCGCCATAGGTCAGGCGAAATAGGGGAAAGTCCCCATGCTTTTGCACCTGACCCCAGGTGGCAATCGAATAGGCACCGAGGCCACAGGCGATCCATTGTGCGATATCACCGGTCATCAGGATGGCAATGGCGACTATAGCGGCAATGATTGCGATCAGCCGCAGATTGCGCAACAGTCCATCACGACCAGCCAAGCCATAGATTGAAAACAGGGTGAATGGCGGCAGGGCAGAGCCGATTTCCCTCAGTATCAGCGCAAAAGTGCTATGTTCTTGCTCTTTGCGGGGACGTTCCGGCTCGTGCAGGGTCAACACCAGCAGCGCTAGCAGCAAACCAGGCGTGCCAACAGCAACCAGCGCGGCTTGCCAACCGGCAAGATGGCACGCCGATGCCAGGGGCATGACGCCGCAGTAAAAAGGCCATTTCTGGACGAAAAGGCCGCCAACGATCATTGCTGTTGCTGTGCCAAGGAAGGTGCCCGTCAAATAGGTGCCTAATGCCAAGGCGCGGTTGCGCGGTGGGAATGAATCGGCCAGCAATGAGTGTGAACAGGGGTTGGCTACGGCTTCACCAACGCCAACACCAATGCGTGCACTGCTGAGTGAGATAAATCCTATTGCGGCTCCGCCCATAGCGGTCATCACAGACCATAGCGCCAATCCAACCGCCAGCATCTTAGTGCGCGAAACAAAATCAGAGATCCGCCCCATGGCAATCCCCACAATTGAATAGAATACGGCAAAAGCCGTGCCGAGCAAGAAGCCCAAATCGGCATCATTTAGCTTAAGGTCCGTCTTGATTGACTGGGCAAGAATCGAAACAATTGAGCGATCAAGCATGTTAAACAGGTTGGACAGGACCAGGATGAACAAAGCAAAATAGGCGGCTTTATCGGGCTGCTTAGGGGTTGCGCCTGTTGCCATCACACTGCTGTCATCTGCGGCCATTTTAACACTTCCCCCCACAGGACTTGCGCTATGAAATCCTGAGTGGAACACATGGATTTCATACTGTTTCAAGCAGCACTATTTTGCTGTTTTGGTTTTAAATTCTCTAATAAAGTGAACGTCAGTTTGTTGGACTGATGATGCGAAACCTATCGCACTGGGGCTGCGTCATTGCAAATGGGCAAATGCCCTAAGCACATCATTGCCTGAGTTGGGAGTTTTTCTGGGATCATACAGCCCTCCAATATCGCTAGTGAGACAACTGGTATCCGCACCCAGCGAATAGCCCATGGTGACAATTCGATCTGGATTAAACAGCCAGGCAATATTGGGATCAGCATGCCCCAAATGCTCTCGTATTTTTTAACCCAAGAAATAGCGTCCGCCATCGACGATCAGCGTCTGACCCGTAACAAACCGCGCACCCTCGCTGACCAGATGGAGCAGTGTGCCCACCATGGCATTAGGGGTCATCTGTTCGGCGATTAATTGGGTGGCCTTGGCGCGCTCCTCTGCCAAAGCCATATTGCCGCCCAAGATCTGCGAATAGCCTTCGGTAGCCGTCCCGCCCGGTGCGATACAATTCACGCGGATATTGTCGCGGCCCAGTTCACTGGCTAGACTTTTGGTCATGCCGATCACCGCTGCTTTCGAAGCGGTATAATCCAGCATATAGGCCATGCCATAAGCCGAGATCGACGATTGATTCACAATCACGCCACCGCCGCGGGCGCGCATGTGCGGCACTACGGCCTTGGCACAGAGCCAGGGCCCTTTGACATTGACCGCCATAGTGCGGTCCCAGCGTTCGATGGTGATCTGATCCAGCGGCCCGCCAACCAAGCTGGCAAACATCGCGGCATTGTTGACCAAAATGTCGATACCGCCGAATTCTGCCACGGCCCGTGCCGCCATAGCCTCGGTTAAGGCGGGGTCTGACACATCAACCCATTGGAACGCCGCACGGCCGCCCTTGGCGCAAATTGCCGCCACAGCTTCAGTCCCTTCGACCTCAAGCATATCGACGATCAGCACGGCTGCACCTTCGCCGATCAACGCTTCGGCATAGGCACGCCCTATGCCGCGTGCGCCTCCAGTAACTATCGCAACTTTGCCTTCGAGTGACTGTGCCATCTCATTATCCTC
>JBEGLE010000120.1:0-7841 GCA_041183725.1 Pseudomonadota bacterium
GCGCCGCATAGTCCATAGACTTGTCGAGATGCGTTAGGACCGCACTGCCTGCTCGTGATGCCTCGATAAGTTCAAGCGCCATGGCCAAGTGCGCATGGGTCGGATGCGGCTCGCGGCGCAGGCAATCGACAACCAGAATGTCGCAACCGCTGAATAGATCAACCATATCTCTAGTGATGACATTGAAGTCTGTGGCGTAGCAGATCACTTTGCTGTCACATTCAAAGCGGAAACCCGTCGATTCCATATGGCCATGTGGCATCTGCACCCAGCCGATACCAATGCCCGCGCAAATCCGCACGCGATCCAGCGTATCAAGCGAAACAATGGTGGGATAGCCGTGCTGCCCGGCAAAAACATAACCAAAACGTTGCCGCAGACGGCGAACAATATCATCATGCGCATAGCCAGGCATAGGCCCGCCACGACCATAACGAAGGACCCGCAGATCATCGATGCCATGGCAATGATCGGCATGATCATGGGTCCAGAACACGCCATCGATGCGGTCTATATTGTTGGCAAGTAATTGGGCGCGCAGATCGGTTGATGTGTCCACCAAAAGCCGTGCGCCGTCATTGGCTTCTACGATAATAGAAACGCGACTGCGGCGATTGCGCGGTTCATCAGGGTCGCACAGGCCCCAATCATTGCCAATGCGAGGCACACCGGTGGATGTGCCAGATCCCAGCATGATCAGCTTCATATGGCGGCCTTGCTGAACAAGCGGAAGAAATTGTCGCTGGTGTACTGCCCCAATGCCTCTGGCGAAGTGCCACGCAAATCCGCCACAAAACGCGCTGTATCAGCGACATAGGCTGGCTCACAGGTTCGTCCGCGGTGTGGGATTGGGGCCAAGAATGGCGCATCGGTCTCAACCAAAATGCGATCCTGCGGCAATGTGCTCGCTATGGCTTGCAAGTCTTTGGCATTTTTGAATGTCACAATGCCAGATAAGGAAATATAAAGTCCAATATCAATCATTTGCTGGGCAAAATTAGCAGATGCTGTGAAGCAATGTATCAAGGCAGGAAAGGCGCCCTTCCCCATTTCTTCCGCAAGAATAGCCGCCGTATCCTCTTCAGCATCGCGGGTATGGACAATCAGCGGTAAGCCAATCTTACGTGCCACGGCAATATGGGTGCGGAACAGGGCTTGCTGGGTCGCACGGTCTGAATGGTCATAATAATAATCCAGTCCGGTCTCACCGATGCCAATCACCCGTGGATGGGCGGCCGCATCAAGCAGGGCTGCCTCGCCAAGATCGGCATGGCTATCCGCTTCATGCGGATGAATGCCCACAGTAGCCCAAACATCGCTTTCTTGGTCTGCCAAGGCGATAATGGCTTCCCACTCCCGCTGCCGGGTGGAAATATTGAGAAACCCCGTCACCCCGCTGGCCCGCGCGCGATCAAGCACGCTTTGCCTATCCTCGATAAGCCCCGGATAGTTCAGGTGGCAGTGGGAATCGATCAACATCAAGCGTCTTCGGCGGGCAGTTCAAGGCGCGGGAAAACGCCAACAGGCTGCGACACGGTAAAGCCACTGGCAACAAGCCGGCTATACCACTGCCCATCATCCAAATCTGCATAGCTACGTTCATCGGCAGGAATGCCCAATTGATCGAGCAACTTATCCGCCGAAGCCGGAACAAGTGACCGGATAGCAATGGCAAGATCTCGCACGGCCATAAACAGCGTTAACAACACAGCCTGCATCCGCTCTGGATCGGTTTTGCGCAGGGTCCACGGTGCCTGATCATCAACAAATTGGTTGCAAGCGAAGACCGCGCGCATCCAAGCATCGGTCCCGGCTGCAAAATCAAGCATATCGAAAGCCGTCGGCAGTTCAACCTTGCAGGCATGGTTCACAGTCGTGCCCAGCGCAGCCTCGGCCTCGTTGTGTGCGAATAACGACAGCTTACCATCCAAGTTCTTGAACACCATCGACAAGACTCGCTGCGCAAGGTTGCCAAAACTATTGGCTAGTTCGGCATTGGCGCGGGTAACAATGGCTTCGGGTGAATAGGAACCGTCTTGGCCAAAGGCCACTTCGCGCATCAGGAAATAGCGCAAGGTATCCACGCCAAACCGCCCCGCCAGATCAATAGGATCTGTAACGTTGCCCAAAGACTTTGATTCCTTCTGCCCACGGTTAAGCAGAAAACCATGGCCAAACACCTGCTTGGGCAGCGCCAGATCGGCGCTCATCAAAAAGGCGGGCCAATAGACCGTGTGGAAACGCACAATATCTTTGCCAATCAGATGCAAATCGGCGGGCCACCACTTGGCCATTTCTGCCGTTTCATCCGGAAAACCAAGCCCAGTCAGATAGTTGGTTAAAGCGTCAACCCAAACATACATCACATGGTTGTCGCTGCCGGGAACCTTCACCCCCCAGTCAAAGCTGGTGCGCGAGACAGAAAGATCGCGCAAACCACCTTCGACAAAGCGGATCACTTCATTACGTCGGCTATCAGGCTGCAAAAATTCAGGATGATCACGATAGAGCGCCAGCAGCGGTTCCGCATAATTCGACAGGCGGAAAAACCAGCTTTCTTCGACGGTCCATTCCACCGGCGTGCCTTGCGGAGAGAGCTTTTGCCCCCCTTCCCCAGCTACCAGTTCGCTTTCATCGTAATAGGCTTCGTCGCGGATTGAGTACCAGCCTTCGTAGCGATCCAAATAGAGATCACCTTTTGCCTCCATCCGCCGCCACAATTCTTGGGTGGCGGCATGGTGACGCGGCTCAGTCGTGCGCATAAACACGTCATAACTGACGTTTAAAGCGCCACACATGTCAATGAAATATTGTGACATTTCATCACATAATTGCTTTGGTGTTATGCCCAAATCCCGCGCTTTTTGCGCCATCTTCAGGCCATGCTCATCTGTGCCGGTCTGAAACCGCACATCCCTGCCCTGTTGGCGCTGGTGGCGCGCGATGACATCGGCGGCAATGGCTTCATAGGCATGGCCGATATGCGGCTTGCCATTGGGATAGCTGATTGCGGTGGTAATATAAAACGGATCGGCCATGGCCGTGGGGGTACTTTCCAAATCAGGTTATGCAAATTATGCGTCAGCTCGTCTCTCTAGGCAGCGCAGCCGAGGCCAGCAACCCGCCAATTTCCATCGCGAGCAGACCGGGGTCAAAATTTGCGGTTGGCGCCTGGGCCGTCAGCCGCGCCAGTTCGGCATGGGCCTCTACCAGCAAGGCTTGCGCGGCAGGCGAGGATCCGCGCAGCGTGGCCACCAATACCGCCCGCGCCAGATCTAATGTCGCCAGCAGTCTTTCCCGATCGGGCCGCGCGCCAATTTCACTGGCCAAGGTGCCGCGCAGGGCAAAGTGATCATCACCTTCATTTACCAAGCGCAGCATAACTGCGTGAAGTGAACCTAATTCCTGTTCCACAAAGCCTAAGGCCGCACCGGGTGATCCTTCGGCAGCGGCAACGGCCGCACTACGGGCGGCAGCATCGGCTTCGGGGGCTTGCTGCGCCAATATTTTCGCAACTTCTTCATCAGGCAATGCGGCAAACCGCAGCGACCGGCAGCGTGAACGCACCGTGGGAAGCAAACGTCCGGGGCGATGCGTCACCAGCAGAAAGAACGTGCCAGCCGGTGGTTCTTCCAAGCTTTTCAGCAGGGCATTCACCGCATTCTTTTCCAGATCATCGGCCGGATCAATGATAACCGCGCGGCGGCTTCCCAGAGTGGGACGGGTTTCCAGTCGGTGTTGCATGGCCCGCACTTGATCGATCGAAATGTTGCGCTTGGTGGCATAGGGTTTGCCCTCTGCGCGCTTTTTCTCCTCATCATCGTTGGCCGGCAGGGGTTCAAGCTGGATAATATCGGGATGAAAATCAGGCTGCGCCGCCCCCGGTTCAGCGACCAGTTCCCGCGCCGCCGCCATGGCAAAAGCCGATTTCCCCAGCCCTTTTTTGCCTGCCAGAATCCAGCCATGGTGCATCCGTTCGCCACCCATAGCGCCGTGCCATTCGCGCCAGGCTTCATCATGGCCAACATGCGTCACGCCATGTTCTCCACCGCAGTCAGAACCGCAGCATGGATGGCATCCGCATTGCCATCGCCGTCAATGCGCGCAAAGCGAGCAGGGTCAGCTGCGGCAAACTGGCTGAAAGCCTCTGCCACGGCGGTATGGAAAGCGGCAGGACGTCCGCCAATACGATCAACGGAATCGCCATCACGCAGAGCCAAACGCTGGGCTGCCACGGCCGGAGAAACGGCAATCAACAGGGTTAGATCAGGCAAAAGCCCGCCACTGCCAATTCGGTGCAGGTCCATAACGTCGGCATCAGAAAGACCGCCACCGCCGCCCTGATAGGCGCGGCTTGAATCAACAAAGCGATCGCAAATGACCCAAGCCCCCCGTGCCAAAGCCGGGCGGATCAACCGCTCAACATGATCAGAGCGGGCCGCAGCAAAAAGCAAGGCTTCGGCACGCGGGTTCCACCCCTCTCCCTCTATACCCAGCAACAGACTGCGAATGTCCTCCGCCCCCGGCGTACCGCCCGGTTCACGGGTGATTATCACTTCGTGCCCAGCAGCCTGCAAAGCAGCGCCGAGCAAGCGGGCTTGGGTTGACTTGCCCGCCCCCTCCCCGCCTTCAAAAGCGATGAAGCAACCCTTGCTCATGTCACCAGTCCTAACAGACCATTGCGAAGCCGCGCCAACAAGCCTGCTTGCGCTACCGATTCCCCAGCAATCAATGGGATCCGGTGCGGTTCGCCATCACCCGTGCGTATTTCCAGAGACGCAACGATCGTGCCTTGCTGAATGGGGGCGGTGATGGGGCCGTTATAGACAATCTTCAGACTGGTTTTGTCAGCGGCATCTTTGGGAATGCTGGCGGTAAAGCCGCTGGGCATCACCAGACTGACTTTGGTGGCCCCGCCGCCTTGCACCCGGGCGCTGCCAATCGTTTCCCCTGCTTTAAACAACGGCTTGTTGGAAAAGGCAGCAAAGCCCCAATCCATTAGCGCTTTGGCCGCTTTTGCCCGATCCGCTGGGCGATCTGCCCCGGCAATTACCATCACCAAACGGCGACCATTGCGTTCAGCCGATCCCAAGAAATTATAACCTGCCTGATTGGTAAAGCCGGTCTTGATCCCATCCGCACCTTCTAAATGGCCAAGAATGGGATCATGATTGTGCTGCGTAATACCATTCCAGGTCATCGTTTCGTGGCCGATATAGCGATGATAATCGTCAGGATGTTCAGCCAATATCGCGGCGGCCAAAGTGGCAAGGTCATGGGCGGTGACATAGGTCTGCCCTTCGTCCATCCAACCATTGGGCGTGCCAAAGTGGCTGTCACGCATGCCCAGTTTGCCCGCCTCGGCATTCATCAGGGCGACCCAAGTGGGCACCGATCCCGCCGCGCCTTCTGCCAGCACAATACAGCCATCGTTGGCAGATATATTGGCTATACCCAGCAGCAAATCATGCACCGATGGCGCCATGCTGCGGTCTAGGAACATGGTTGATCCCACCCGGTGCCATTGCTTGAACGCCTGCTCGCTCATACGATAGCGCTGCGATGGGCTGATTTGCTTGCGCCCCATCAGATCAAACGCGGTGTAGAGGGTCATCACTTTGGTGACGGAGGCTGGCAAGAAACGGCGGTTGGCCTGCTTGGCATACAGCACTTGGCCAGAGCTAAGATCAACCAAAAGGGCGATCGGCACGGCATTCACTTCAGCCGGAGGCAATCGGGGATCGGCATTTGCTTCGCGCACCGCAGCAACCGGAGCGGGGATGGCTGGTGCTGCCACTAGGGGCAAAGCCAAGCAGACCAAAATCGCAAGCAAACGTCGTTTCAAGTGCAAATCCCGAACACCAAAAGGGCCAGTGATAGGCAAGGCTAATGCCCTGTGCCGCATGACTGGATTCGGGCCATGATATAGCCAGCCCCTAAGCCCTTGGCGAGGGCAGCCAAGGCTTCTCCACGGCGGCGCTATGGCGCGATGGCATCCGCCAAAAGGCCGACCGACAAAGCATAATAGTTCGAGCAATTGTAATGCAGAATAACCCGGTAATTGCTGGTTATCAGCCAAGCAGGCGTGCCCGGGCCATCGGGTTCAAACAGACTGGCCAGAATCGCATCATCAATCGGGCCTTGTGGCATAATCCCAAGTTGCCGCCATTCGCCTACCGTAAGCCACCGATCATGCCGCCCATGCACCCGTGAACAGCTTGGCGGGCGCAGGCGGGTGGCAAGTTTTGTGCGATCAAAAC
The DNA here is from genome assembly GCA_041183725.1 of Pseudomonadota bacterium. Lineage (GTDB taxonomy): Bacteria > Pseudomonadota > Alphaproteobacteria > Sphingomonadales > Sphingomonadaceae > Novosphingobium. Next base: position 6,261 of record JBEGLE010000120.1, read on the forward strand.
CGCTCGGCACGATGGCCCTTACCCCCCAAGGCTGGCCACTGCGCCAGCCGGCATCGTGGAAATAATTGGCAATAGAGGCAATGGTATCGGGCGTGCTGCTCCAGATGTTGGCCTGCCCATCACCATCATCATCCACCGCAAGGCGCAGATACATGCTGGGCAAGAATTGTGGATTGCCAACCGCCCCCGCCCAACTGCCCACCAATTGCGAACGCGGCAGGCCGCGATCCGCCATTTTCAGCACGGCCACAAATTCATCGGCAAACAACTCTCTGCGCCGCCCTTCAAACGCCAGAGTTGCCAGAGAACGCGCCAGATCAAAACTGCCCTTTTCACCGCCATAGTCGGTTTCATGCCCCCAGATTGCCAAGACAATCGGCAGCGGCACACCATAGGCCTGCTCTAGCCGTGATGCCTGCCCGGCAATCTCAGCATATTTCATGCGGCCACGGGCAATCCGCGCCCCATTGACGTGGCTTCGCAAGTAAGGCGCAACAGGCGGTACCACATTACTTCGCGATGTGCCGGGTTGCGAACGATCAAGAGCGATTACTTTCGGATTGAGGGTAAGCCCGCTGGTCATCGCCGCGATCGTTGCCTCGCTCACCCCATCTTGCCGCGCACGGGCAGCCAGCAGTTGGACATAACCTTTAAAGGCCAATGCAGTGCTGATGGGAACGGCTTGCTCAGCCGATGCAATCTTGCCCTGCCCCATCTGCGCCGAATCAATTTCAGCCATAGGCATCTGGGGTTGACCGAACAAAGCCGTGCCTGCCAAGGCGGCCAAAGCATGAATCGGACGAAAAAATCGCAACATTTGTGCAGCTTCGCACAGGATCGCTGCAAAGGGAATTGCGCTTATCGCCACACCCGTCTAGCGGCATGAATGACCCTCAAAGGGGACAGGTGGCCGAGTGGTTTAAGGCAACGGTCTTGAAAACCGTCGTGGGTGGAAGCTCACCGTGGGTTCGAATCCCACCCTGTCCGCCACCTACCCAGAAATTCGTTACAACCCGCTCCACTACGCACCACCTTCATACCGGGTGGTTCAGTTGCGAAATCCAGAAAGCGAAAGTGGCGCAAAACAGCCATTTCGTTGGAGCAAACCTGTCGTGATCAGGCCCACGCGCCAACTTCGCGGAATTGCGGCCTGTTACTCAAGCGGTTGGGATTCGAACGGCAGCTACCAATAGGTTTGTAGGGTAAGGGGCCACAGCGAACCAATTGCTGCTCTTCGAACGCTTCCACATCCTCGATGCGGTAAACTACCCTGCCCCCTATCTTGATGTAGTCGGGTCCCACTTTGAGGTAGCGCCAGCGCTCGAGCGTCTTGTGACTGATCTGCCATCGATCAGCCAAGTGGTATTGGTGCAGATGCCGCACCAGGTTCGGGTCTTTGGCCATTACGCATCTCCTCGATTTGGATCCGGGTGGGATCACATCAGTGCCCCACCCGTTGCCCTCCTCTTAGAGGAGCCCAGCGGTCCAGCCTGCGGTCTGTGCCAGCACCCAAACACCGATGAGCAGGAACAGCCCAGCAGCAATCATGCGCACAATATTCAGCGGCACGTACTTTAGCAC
>JBEGLE010000121.1:0-8670 GCA_041183725.1 Pseudomonadota bacterium
AGGCAGCTGTTTCGGCAACTGGGATCGCGATGAGAAACCGTCTATTTGCCCTCTGTGCGTCGCTAACTTGTCATTCAGCTTGTCGCGCCTACATTGGCACTCGAAAGGATGCGCCCTGCGATGAATGAAGATCAGCCCAATCCCAATCCTTGGAAGCGCAACCTATTGGTTTGGGGCGGGATATTCCTGGCCCTGATGCTGGCAGTTTCGCTGTTTAATACGCGCGATCAGGCGGGCGGCACCACGATTGCCTATTCCGATTTCCGTGCCAAGGTGGCGGCGGGCTTGGTCGCCGATGTGCAGATCAGCCCTGAAATGATTACGGGCAGTCTTAAAAACGGCGATCATTTCTCGGCCGTGCCGATCCCCAATGATACCACGCTTACGCAGCTGCTTTCGGACAATCAGGTGAAATTCGCCGGCCGGCCGAAAGAAGAGATGTCGCTGATTTCGTATATTCTGATTCAGGCTCTGCCATTCATTCTCATTCTAGGCATCGCCTTTTTTGCCCTGCGTCAGGTGCAAAAAGGCGGCGGTGCGGGTGGGGCCATGGGCTTTGGCAAAAGCAAGGCCAAGTTGCTCACCGAGAAACAAGGCCGGGTGACCTTTGATGACGTGGCTGGCATTGACGAAGCCCGCGAAGAGCTTGAGGAAATCGTCGAATTTCTGAAAGATCCGCAGCGGTTTGCTAAATTGGGCGGAAAAATCCCCAAGGGCGCGCTCTTGGTTGGCTCACCAGGCACGGGTAAGACCCTGCTGGCCCGCGCCATCGCGGGTGAGGCAGGGGTGCCGTTCTTCACCATTTCCGGTTCTGATTTTGTCGAAATGTTCGTCGGCGTGGGCGCCAGCCGCGTGCGCGATATGTTTGAACAGGCCAAAAAGAACGCGCCTTGCATTGTGTTTATCGATGAAATCGATGCCGTGGGCCGTCATCGCGGCTCTGGCCTTGGCAATTCGAACGATGAGCGCGAACAGACCTTGAACCAGTTGCTGGTCGAGATGGACGGGTTTGAAGCCAACGAAGGCATTATCATCATCGCGGCAACCAACCGGCCAGACGTGCTTGATCCAGCGCTGCTGCGTCCGGGCCGTTTTGATCGTCAGGTGGTTGTACCCATCCCTGATATCGAAGGGCGCGAAAAGATCCTGCTGGTGCATATGCAAAAGGTGCCTCTGGCCCCCGATGTGAATGGCCGCACAATCGCGCGCGGCACGCCGGGCTTTTCGGGTGCGGACCTGGCCAATCTGGTCAATGAAGCGGCGCTGCTGGCGGCGCGGCGCAACAAGCGTTTGGTCGCCATGCGCGAATTTGAAGATGCCAAAGACAAGGTGATGATGGGGGCCGAGCGCCGGTCGATGGTCATGACCGAGGAAGAAAAGAAGATGACCGCCTATCACGAGGCGGGCCATGCCATTGTCTCGATAAGCGAAGCGGCTTCGGATCCGATCCACAAAGCGACGATCATCCCACGCGGTCGGGCACTGGGCATGGTGATGCGCCTGCCAGAGCGCGATAGCTATTCCTATCACCGCGATAAAATGCACGCGAACCTCTCGGTCGCCATGGGTGGGCGCGTGGCGGAAGAGCTGATCTTTGGCCACGATAAGGTATCGTCGGGGGCATCGTCAGACATTCAATATGCCACCAGTCTGGCCCGCAGCATGGTCACCAAATGGGGCATGTCAGATAAATTGGGCCCCTTGCAGTATGAAGATTCGCAAGAAGGGTATCTGGGCATGGGAGGCACAACGCGCCTGTTTGCTTCGGATGAAACCAACAAGCTGATCGACAGCGAAATCCGCGGTCTGGTTGATGGTGCGCACGCCCGCGCGACCGATATTCTCAAGAGCAATGCGGATAAGCTTCACGTGCTGGCGCTGGCGCTGCTGGAATACGAAACCCTGACGGGGGATGAAATTAAGGAACTGATGGACAGCGGCAAGCTGGATCGGCCAGAGGTGCCTTCAGGCGGCGTAACCCCCACGATCCCGTTGCGCGGTTCTGCGGTTCCCAAGGCTGGTAAACGGTTTGGTGATGGCAGTGCGGCGGCGCAGGGCACCTGACGCGGCACAAGAAGGGGCAAAGGGCATGAAGGCTATCGGACTGGGGCTGCTTGGAGCGCTCACCTTCACTGGCTCTGCTCTGGCCGCGCCGGGCGATATGAATGTGTCGACCTTTCTTGGCAAAGCGGATGCGCTCAAGGCCAAAGGCATGGCGGCGATGTTTTCCAGCGATCTGAAAGTGTTGATGGCAGAGGCCAAAGGGGCCGGGCTAGCCTATCGCGCCATGCTGGCACAGGAACGTGCGGCCGGACGCCCCAGCAGTTGCCCGCCCGAAAAGGCGGCGATCAACAGCGATCAGCTACTGACCCATCTGAAAGCCTATCCGGCGGCAGCCCGCCAATCGATCACGCTGCGTACTGCCATGGCTGATCTGTTTCGCAAGAGCTTTCCCTGCCGCAAATAAATATAGGCTGACAGCGCGACAGGCATAACGAAAGAGGCCCGGGAATTACCCCGGGCCTCTTTCGTTTGGGCAGGCTACGCGGGGCTAATCAGCCTTCGTAATCGCCACCAATAGAGGTGTTGCGTACCGGGGCCGCAGCAGTGATGCGCAGGGCTTCGGCCGACTGGCTGAGCGAACCGATATCGTCCATCTCATCATCATCTTCGGGCAGCACGCGCTGCAACGATGTGACCAGCGTTTCTTTCAGGCTAACCGGAATCACGGTCTGCTCTGCGATCTCGCGCAGGGCGACAACCGGGTTCTTATCCCGATCACGGTCAACGGTCAGCTCAGCGCCGCCGGAAATCTCGCGCGCACGCTGTGCGGCAAGCAGAACGAGATCGAAACGATTTGGGATCTTGTCGACACAATCTTCGACAGTAACGCGCGCCATGGGGCACTCCGATTAAAGGAAATCTCGGGGAAGCAGGGCAGCTAGAAGTTGATGGCCCAAGAGTCAAGGAAATCGGTTGCCCAACCCCAGACAGGGTCCATTATTCATAACGATCCCCGGCCAGTTCATCACCCGCAAGGTCAGAGAAGCGGGTGATCCGGGCTTCAAAGCGCATCCGCACCTTGCCGGTGGCACCATGGCGCTGCTTGGCGATGATCAGCTCGGCAAGGCCGTGAACCCGCTCCATTTCCGCCACCCAGGCGCTATGGGCATCGTGGACCTTGCCATCATCATTATCGACCGGTTGCTTCGGCTCGCGTGAGGCAACGTAATAGTCCTCACGATAGACGAACCACACCATATCGGCGTCCTGCTCGATAGAGCCCGATTCGCGCAGGTCTGAAAGCATCGGCCGCTTGTCTTCGCGCTGTTCCACCGCACGGCTGAGCTGTGACAGCGCGATCACGGGAACCCCAAGCTCTTTGGCCAGAGTTTTCAGGCCGCGGCTGATTTCCGAAATTTCGTTCACCCGGTTATCCGTGGCCCGGCCGGTGCCTTGCAATAACTGCAAATAGTCAACCACGATCAAGCCGATGTTGTGCTTGCGCTTCAGCCGCCGCGCACGGGCGCGCAGGGCAGCGATGGTCAGCGCCGGGGTATCATCGATATAGAGCGGCAATTCGGCCAAGCGCTGGCTGGCAAAAGAGAGCTGCTGAAAATCCTCGCGGCTGATCCGCCCGGTGCGCAGCGATTCGGAACTGATGCCAGAGCTTTCGGCCAAAATACGCGTGGCGAGCTGGTCGGCGCTCATTTCCAAGCTGAAAAAGGCGGTAGCTGCGCCAACCGATGCCTTTTCATCGATGCCGGCCTGCAGGTCGGTCAGCAGGCGATTGGCCGCGTTAAAGGCGATATTGGTCGCCAGCGCGGTTTTGCCCATGCCCGGTCGGCCAGCCAGAATGATCAGATCGCTGTCATGCAGGCCGCCGATTTTCTCGTTTACCGAAGAAAATCCCGTGGTCTTGCCGGATATATGACCGCCGGAATTGAGCGCTTTTTCAATGGCGATAATCGCGGTGCGGGTCGCCTCGCCAAAGCTTTGCGCTTGCTGCTGGCTGCTGGCGCCATCGGCCACGGCATAAAGCGCGGCTTCGGCGGTGTTGATCTGTTCCAGCGGGGCGACACTTTCGGATGTGTCCATCGCATTGGAGACCAGATTGCGGCCAACCACAACCAATTCGCGCAGCAGCGCCAGTTCGTAAATCTGTTCCGCCAGTTCACGCGGGGCGAGCAAGCCTTGGCCATCGGCCGTCAACCGAGCAAGATAGGTGACCCCGCCCAGCGATTTGAGCGCTTCATCCGCCTCGAAATAGGGGCGCAGGGTAACCGGCGTAACCACGGCCTTGCGATCGAGCAGGTGCAAAATGCGCTCATAGATTCGCGTATGGATCGGTTCGAAAAAGTGATCGGGCCGCAGGGGTGTGCCCAGTTCTTCGATAACCCGATTGTCGATTAAAACCGCGCCAAGAAAGGCGGCTTCCGCCTCTATATTGGCGGGTAGCGCGCGAGCGGGCGCTTCGGGTGAGCGCGTCATGAGGTCTTCTTCAGTCATGCAAGCTGCGTGCAATGCCTCGCTTGGGCCTGCCGAGCAATGGGCAGGGCAGGGGGAAGTAATCCACAGGGTGTGGATTGTTTTGCCCCGCACCCTGCGGCTCAGATGCGCACGCTTGCTCCGTGAACCAATCCCCCTCTTGCCCCGTCTTATTGCATCTGCGAAAAGCACGCCCCATGGCGGACCTGCGCATTTCTGAGATCACGCTGGATGATGCGACGATCCTTTGGCGTAATGCCGATATCGAGCAAGAACGCCGAATCGCCATTTTTGATCTGATTGAGGAAAACACCTTTAAGCCCTTTCGCGCCTTTCAGGCTGGGCATCAGGGACCTTATAAGCTGCACCTTTCGGTTCAGGATGGGCGCTTGCAATTGGATATTGCGGATGGCGATGGCACCCTGCTGGAAAGCTTGATCATGGGCTTGGGACGTTTCCGCCGCCCGATCCGCGAATATTTCGCCATTTGCGACAGCTATTACCAAGCAATACGCAAGGCCTCTGCAACCGAGATCGAAACCATCGATATGGCGCGGCGCGGGATTCACAACGAAGCCGCCGAAATGCTTTTGGAGCGGCTTGCAGGCAAAGTGGAAACCGATTTTGCCACGGCCCGCCGCCTGTTTACCCTGATCTGCGTTCTGCATATCAGGGGTTAGGCAATGGGAGCGCGACCGAATATGGCGGGCAGCAAGTCTTTTAAGGCAAAGCGCAAGAAGCGGGCATGGCCTGTGCGGCTGGTGCTGGTGGTGGCGCTGATCGGGCTGGGCGCATTGGGCGCGGCTTGGTGGCATATGCGGCACTGGACGCCTGCGCGCACGCATTGGCCGCAACAGGGCGCGCAGGTTAGCGCTATGGATGGTGCGCTGGATTGGACTGCGCTTAAAGCCATCGGGGCTGACTTTGTCTATCTGGATGCCACGGCCAGCGCCTTTGCCCATGATGCTGCTTTTTTAACCAATCTGGACAATGCGCGTGCCGCTCAGCTTCAGGTGGGGGCGGTTCATATCTATGACCCCTGCCAACCAGCAGACAAACAGGCGGCCAATTTCGTTACCGTTGTGCCGCGCGATGCCAAACTGCTTGCCCCGGTGGTGGAGCTTGATCGTCTGGCAGATGATTGCCCCGTGACAGTAAGCGAAGCGGCGGTGGAAAGCGAACTGATGACTTTCGTCAATCAGGTGGAAACCCACGCGGGCAAGCCGATGATCCTTAAGGTATCGGCCCGGTTTGAAAGCCGCTATCACATTGCCAAGCCGCTTAATCGCTATCTCTGGCTGGTGCGAAATCGGTTTGAACCAGACTATGCGGGGCGGCCTTGGTCGCTGTGGACGGCCAATGATATGCTGGTAACCGATGCCGATACGCGGCCGCTACGCTGGGTCGTGGTGCAGCCGTAAGAAAGGGATTTGCCGTGGTGAGAGACCAGTTAATCGCCGCTGCCCGAAAGGCTGCCGATGGCGCCTATGCCCCCTATTCAGGGTTTCATGTCGGGGCGGCCTTGGCTTTTGCCGATGGTACGGTGGTGACCGGGGCCAATGTTGAAAATGCCAGCTATGGCCTTTCGCTCTGTGCCGAAACTGTGGCTGTCGCCAAAGTGCTGTCAGAAGGGGGGCATGGGCGACTTGATTATGTCGCGGTTGTTGCCGGCAAGGCTGGCTCTGTCGGGGTGGGTGAACCGGTTACCCCCTGTGGCCGCTGCCGTCAGGTGCTTAACGAAGTGGCCCAATTGGGTGGCAGCGATCCTTTGGTTTGGTGCGCAGGCAGTGATGGGGTGATCGAAATACGCCTATCGGAATTGCTGCCGCATGCTTTTGGCCCCGCCAACCTGCTTTAAGGCTAAGCGTTCCGCTCGGACAGCCATTCCCCCAGCGCGGCCAAGCAATCACGCCCCAACAAGGCCGATCGTTCTGGGCTCCACCCTTGGGCAGGGCAGGGGAGATCGTCATTGTCTTTGAACGGCATTTCCAAAGTCATCGATACACAGCCAAAGCGTTCGGCCAATTGGTTGGTCGACATGGTCAGATTGGCCTTGCCCGGCCGGGCCACGGGATAGCCGTGCCGGGTTTGAAAATCGGGGGTGCGACGCTCTAAAATCGCTTTGTAACGGGCGAAACCGGCACCTTGTGCCACAGTCCATGCTGGGATGCCTTCAAACCCGGCCAGAAAAACATGGGGGATCGCCTCATCGCCATGCACGTCGATGGCAAAGTCTACGCCGCTCTGGTCCATGGCGTTGCGCAGAGCCAGCACTTCGGGTGAGCGCAGGGCGCTGGGCTCTTGCCACTCGCGGTTGAGGTTCACCCCTGCGGCATTGGTGCGCAAATGGCCGCGGCGCGATCCATCGGGATTGGCATTGGGAACAATGTGAAAGCGGCAAAGTTGGCGTAGCTTTCGCCCCCACGGATCGGCAGGGTCGGTCAGCAGATCCAGCGCACCTTCCATCCACCATTCAGCCATGGTTTCGCCGGGATGCTGTCGGGCATAGAGCCAGACCTGCAGCGGACCCTCGCCTAGTTCCAAGCAATCAAGAGTTTGGCCATCAAGGCTGTGGCCCAAGCTGCGATAGGTCACGCCGTCATGGGCCGCGGCCCCGGCGATCAGATCGTGGTGTCGTTCCATAGAATAGGGAGCGAAATAGGCGAACCAGCAGGTGCCGGCTGATGGGCGATAGCGGATGGTCAGCGTGCCGCCATCCTCTGCGGCATCATAGCTGCTGTCTGCGCGTCCCCAAAAGTCGCGATCTTCCGAAACGGCAGCGCGGTAGTGGGGCCAGCCGCCGGGATAGGCAGAGCCTTCCAGCCCGGTGATCTTCAGTTCCAGCATCCGCCCGGCCGCGCCACTGACGCGGAAATGGAACCATTGAAAGAATTCCGATTGGTGATCAGGCTTGATGGCCAATCGGGCCGCGGCCCCAGCCATGCTCAGCACGGCGATATTGCCAGCATCAAATGCGGCGTCGATCTGGATGTTGGGAAGGGCGGTCATCAGCGCACGATAGTCTGCGTATCGGTATGGGGAAAGACGCGATTCGCCATCAGGGCTTTATCACGCGGGTTTCACCAGAATGACCGGGAAAACCATCGAACAGCGCACGAGCAAGACGGGCGGCGATAGTATTGTCATCCCACTTGGCGCTGCCTTCACGGGTCACCACATCGGCGCGGCCTTCCCACAAAAGCGTGCCACTGGCCCGATCACGAATACGGGCTTCCAGCCGGGTGGAAATCAGCGCCTTGGCTGGCTTGGTCATGTCGATGGCGATACCCAGTCCCAGCATTGATCCACGGTTGGACACGCCCATGCTCATCGTGCCGGAAACCGGTTTGTGCGGCTGTTCTTCTGGCACCACAGTGTCATGGGTCACCCGCACTTCGGCGATCTGGGCGGCGGCCTCAAGGGTCGTGGCGGTCTGATAACCGCTGGCGGCCAAGCGATCGGCCACAGCCGATTCGTAGGTGCGCAGTTCGCGTTCTTCGGCATTGTTACCAGCCGGTGCAGCAGACACGGCCAGCGTGCCACTGCCCAGCGTCGCGGGATCGGTTTGATCGCCGATAAAGCGGTTAACCTCTATTTTGCCCTCGACCGGGCCGGGGGAGCGATCGCGTTCCCAGCTATGGCCCATGCTTGTCGGTTGGCGGTCAAACGCGCCATCGCCCCAGCCGCCGGGGTGCGCCAGAACGGGGCTGGCTACGCTTAGGCTTGAGAAAGCCAGCAGGATCAGGCGGGGGGTGGGCATGGAATTCTCCAACACAAGTGTGTTCTTCGCTGGCGGCTTAGTCTATGCGGATTGCCCCTAGCTGAATGGCCTTTAGCGCCAAAGTGGCAGCGAGAAGGTTTTGCAATCTGGCCGTAAATCGGACTCGCGGCGGTTGACTTCCTGATCCCGTACCCTTAACGGCCCGACTTCAAATTTCGCGGCCTTCCGCCGCTCCGAGGATAGCATGAAGATTCGCAACAGCCTTAAGTCGCTCAAGGGCCGCCACCGCGATAACCGCGTGATTCGCCGCCGTGGCCGTACTTATGTGATCAACAAGACCAACCGCCGTTTCAAGGCGCGCCAGGGCTAATCAGCTTTTGGTGAAGCCGAACCACATGGTTTGGCTGGTTTTTCAACGGCCCGTTTCCTGATTAGGATACGGGCCGCTGTCATATCTGGGA
>JBEGLE010000122.1:0-3828 GCA_041183725.1 Pseudomonadota bacterium
CGCGAGATCACCGTGATTAAAAGCGGCGACACGCGTGAACCTTTTGATCGCGAGAAAATTGAACAATCGGTCTCCCTTGCCTGCCGCAAGCGCGGTGTATCGCAGGAGCGATTGGATCAGCTTGTTTCCGGCATCCAGCGCCAGATCGAAACCTTGGGTGAAAGCGAAGTGCCATCCAAAACGATTGGCGAAATGGTGATGGACGGCCTGCGCCAGCTCGATTCGGTAGCCTATATTCGCTTTGCCAGCGTCTATCGCGATTTCAGCGAAGCCAAGGATTTTGAAGACTTCGCAAGTTCCGTGCGTGATGCCGGCAAGCAATAGCCCCGTCATCGTCCTCGTTCGCCCACAATTGGGCGAGAATATTGGCAAAGCGGCGCGGGCCATGCTTAATTTCGGGCTGGTGGAAATGCGCCTGGTCGCCCCGCGGGATGGCTGGCCCAATCCCAGTGCAGGCCCGGCTGCCGCTGGTGCGGATGAAGTTCTCGCCAAGGCCGCGGTATTTGCCACACTGGCCGACGCAGTTGCCGATTGTTCGCACGTCTATGCCACCACGGTGCGCAAACGCGGTGTAACCAAGCCCGTCGTCAGCCCCGAACAAGCGGCGCAGGCCATTCACCGGGACACGGGCCGTTCGGCAATCGTCTTTGGGCCTGAGCGCTCTGGCCTGGAAACCGAAGAAGTGGCCTTGGCACGCGCGATACTCACCGTGCCGATTAATCCCGAATTCGCCTCGCTCAATCTGGCCCAAGCGGTGATCCTGTGTGCCTATGAATGGTCAAAGCAGGAAGGACTGAGCCAGCCCACCATTGAAGACTTGCTGCCCCCTGCCCCTCAAGACGAGCTCGAGGCGATGATCGCGCATTTTGAAGCACTGCTACAACCCGCAGGCTATTTCCTGCCCGAAGGGCGGGCGCCCGCGACCAAACAAACCCTGCGCACCGTGCTGACCAAGCCCGGCTGGAACCATCTTGAGGTGCGAACCCTGCGCGGCGTGCTTTCTGCGCTGGGCAGAGGACCGAGAAAGCCTTGACATTTTGCGGCCTCACAGTATGTCCGCGCCTTCGCAATTGACCCCGCACCCCGGTGAAGCGGCGGTCGCACCCGACTATTGGTCAGGTGGTGCGGACCCGGGTTGAAGCCAGAGCACTCTGCTCCGGTACGCAAATAGAAGGAACCGCCATGTCTAAGCGCAAGGCATCAAAGCATAAGATTGACCGCCGTCTTGGTGAAAACATCTGGGGCCGTCCCAAAAGCTCGGTTAACCGCCGCAGCTATGGCCCCGGCCAGCACGGTCAGCGTCGCAAGAGCAAGATTTCTGACTACGGCATCCAACTGCGCGCCAAGCAAAAGCTGCGCGGCTACTATGGTGACGTGACCGAAAAGCAGTTCAAGCGCACCTACCAAGAAGCGTCGAGCATGAAGGGCGATACCGGCCAGAACCTGATCGGCCTGCTGGAACAGCGCCTCGATATGGTTGTGTACCGCGCCAAGTTCGCGCCGACCATCTTCTCGGCCCGTCAGATCGTTTCGCATGGCCACATCCGCGTTAACGGCGTGCGTTGCAACATCGCTAGCCGCCGCGTGCGCCCCGGTGACGTTGTCAGCCTTGGCACCAAGGCCAAGGAAATGGCGCTTATCATCGAAGCACAGTCGCTGGCTGAGCGCGAAATTCCTGATTACGTCGCCCCCGATGGCAACGACAAGATCACCTTCGTCCGCGTGCCTACGCTGGATGAAGTACCCTATCCGGTGAAGATGGAACCGAACCTCGTGGTCGAATTCTACTCACGCTAATCCTTACCCAAGGATTAAACCGAATCAGGCGGGGCCATATGGCTCCGCCTTTTTCGTATCTGGGCCTTTTTCGTATCTGGGCCTATTTCATCAGGCCTGCTTAAAGTTTCATCAGGCCTGCTTAAAGCTTCAGATAATTCCGCCGAAACTCTGCCGCAAATCCGGCAAAGCGGCTTGCGGCAATGGCATCGCGCATGCCTTGCATAAGCTGCTGATAGAATGACAGGTTATGCTCGGTCAGCAGCATGGCACCCAGCATTTCGCCCGATTTAATCAGGTGGTGCAGATAGGCGCGGCTATAGGTCTGGCAGACCGGGCAGGTGCAGCGATTGTCCAGAGGCTCGTTATCCTCCGCGAACTTTGCGTTGCGCATGTTCAGCGGCCCGTTCCACGTAAAGGCTTGGCCATTGCGTCCTGATCGGGTTGGCAGCACGCAATCGAACATATCGACCCCGCGCTCTACCGCGCCGACCAGATCATCGGGTTTGCCCACCCCCATCAGATAGCGCGGGGCGTCTTCAGGCAATTGACCGGGGGCGAAATCCAGCGTGGCGAACATCGCCTCTTGCCCTTCCCCCACGGCCAAGCCGCCAATGGCATAACCATCAAAGCCAATCGCGCGCAGGGCATCGGCGCTGTCGCGGCGCAGGCCTTCATCAAGCGCACCCTGCTGAATACCAAACAGCGCCGCACCCGCGGCATGATCACCGCCGGCATCAAAGGCATCCCGGCTGCGCTGCGCCCAGCGCATCGACATCGCCATCGATTTGGCAATCACATCGCGCGGCTGATCTGCGCGCGGGCATTCATCAAAGGCCATCACGATGTCAGACCCCAGCAAGCGCTGAATTTCCATCGAGCGTTCCGGGCTAAGCATATGGCGCGAGCCATCGAGATGGCTGGCAAAGGTCACGCCCTCTTCGGTGATCTTGCGCAGTTCGCTCAGGCTCATAACCTGATAGCCGCCGCTATCGGTCAAGATCGGGCGATCCCAGTTCATGAATCGGTGCAGCCCGCCCAGCTTCGCCACCCGTTCCGCGCCGGGGCGCAGCATCAGGTGATAGGTGTTACCCAGAATGATATCGGCCCCAGTGGCGCGCACGGTTTCAGGTTTCATGCCCTTCACCGTGGCAGCCGTGCCCACCGGCATAAAAGCGGGTGTGCGAATCGCGCCGCGGCGCATAGCAATCGTGCCAGTGCGTGCCTTGCCTTCGGTGGCGTGAATGGTGAACTGAAAACGCGGTCTCATACTGCGCCGCCTAGCCGCTTGGGGCACGCTGCGCCAGATGGAAGATTAAGCGTCCGGCAACAGCAAGCTGGAATCCCCATAGGAATAGAAGCGATAGCCCTCAGCGATGGCGTGGGCATAGAGCGCTTGCATCCTGTCCAGCCCCATCAGCGCACTGACCAGCATGAACAAGGTTGATTTGGGCAGGTGGAAATTGCTCATCAGCCCGTCAATCGCGCGGAAGCGGTAGCCGGGGGTGATGAAGATCGCGGTATCGCCTGAAAACGGCCGGATGATGCCATCGTCCCCACAGGCACTTTCGAGCAAACGCAGGCTGGTGGTGCCCACAGCGATAATCCGGCCTCCGGCAGCGCGGGCGGCGTTGAGCCGATCGGCGGTGGCCTGATCGATCCGGCCCCATTCGGCGTGCATCTGGTGATCGGTGGTATCTTCCGCCTTCACCGGCAAGAACGTACCCGCCCCGACATGGAGCGTGAGCGTTTCGCGGCCGATCCCGGCTTTATCCAGCGCGGCCAGCAAATCAGGCGTGAAATGCAGCGCGGCCGTAGGGGCGGCAACCGCGCCATCTTGGGCGGCGAAGATCGTCTGATAATCGGCAAGATCAGCGGCATCGGTGGGCCGTTTGCCCGCGATATAGGGTGGCAGCGGCATTTGCCCGGCGCGTTGCAGCAGCACTTCAACCGGTTCATCCCCAGCAAAGGCCAAGGTCCAACTGCCATCATCGTGGCGCTGTTCGGCGGTGGCAGACACATCAGCGGCAAAGGCGATGACATCGCCATCGC
>JBEGLE010000123.1:0-4251 GCA_041183725.1 Pseudomonadota bacterium
GATAAAAGACAATGGCCTCACAGCTAAAAGCAACCAGCCCCCAACCGGTTATCGGCTACAATCTGGAAGCCGAAAAAGAGATGGTCGGCCGCGCGCGCGAATTGCGCCCCTTTCTGGAAAAGCATGCTTCGCATGGTGATGAACATGGCGTTCTTCATCCCGATGTTTTCGCGGCGCTGACCGATGCCGGATTCTGGGCCATGGCTGCACCGCGCCGCTGGGGTGGGCTTGGCACCAGCGCCCGCGCCATGTCGCTTGTCGGTTATGAACTGGCAAAGGCCGACCCTTCGGTAGGCTGGGTTTACACCGTGCTGCATGGCACCACCTGGGTTGCCAGCTTAGGGCCAGACGCGTTGCAAGAAGCCGTCTTTGGCAGCGGCACTGAGCATCCGGTGATTTGCGGCATCGCCAATCCTCCGGGGACTATGACAAAGGTTGATGGTGGCTATATCGTCAATGGTCGTTGGCCCTATGCCTCTGGCTCGGCCCATGCCAGTTGGGCGCAATTGGGCGTGGCAACAGTGGATGAAGATGGCCATCATGGTGGCGGTTTCGTCTATCTGCGCAGCGAACAGTATACCATCGAAAACACCTGGCACATGCTCGGGATGAAGGGCACGGGTTCAAACACCATCGTCGCCAAAGACGTTTTCATCCCCAAAGACCAGTTCTACAATGTTGCCAAGCTGGGCATTGGCGGCCACGAACCCGGCAAGCGCCATGTAGGGGAACCTTCAGACTACTGGCCGTTCATGCCCTTTCTGCGCGCCACCGCACATGCCGTAGTGGCTGGCGCTGCCGCAGCCATTATGGAGCGGGTGATGGACGCTTCGCACAAGCGCCCCATCGTTTACACATCCTATGCCCGCCAATCAGAAGCCGTGATGATGCAGGGTGAACTGGGCAAGGCCGCAGCGAAAATATCAGCCGCCGAAGCGCTGACCTTCAAGAACTGCGACCTGATTGACAATGCCGGTCTTGCGCATGAGCGGCTTTCTCCGCAGCAAAGGGCACTCAGCAAAGGTGAGGGATCGCTTGCCGTTAGCTTGCTTAACGAAGCGATCGAAGAGCTGATGTTTTTGGCAGGATCGGGTGCCTATGCCGATTCCAACCCCATACAACGGCTATACCGCGATGCGTCCTTTGCCATGCGGCACGTCGCGAACCTACCTTATGTTGGCTACGAAATTCTGGGCAAATCATTGCTCGGCATCGAACCAAACATCGCCCTGCCCGATTTTATCTAAGCCAAAAAACCAAAAACTCTCGAGAGGAGACAGGCCATGCGTCTCAATGCCCGTCAGGACTATCTGAAAGAAGCCATTTCGCAATTTATCGATCTTGAAAACCGCGAAGTCTCGGTTGCCGCCCTTCATGATGAAGAGCTTTATGAGCTAGAGCTTGAACGGATCTTTGCCAAAGCGTGGCTCATGATTGGCCACGAAACCGAAATTCCGAATGTCGGTGATTATGTCGTGCGGCTCATGGGCGAAGATCAGGTGATTGTAGCCCGCGCGGCTGATGGGCAAGTTCATGTATCACTTAACGTCTGTCCGCATCGGGCGATGCATGTCTGCTTGTCAGATAGCGGCAACGCCCGGGTTCACAAATGCATCTATCACGGCTGGGCTTTTCGCCCCGATGGCAGCTTTATTGGTGCGCCAATCGAGAAAGAGCAGATGCATGGCAATATCAAAACCAAAGAGCAGCTAGGCCTTAAAAAGGCGCGTGTAGAGCTATTTGGTGGCCTGATCTTTGCCACATGGAACCATGATGGTCCTAGCCTTGACGCATGGCTGGGCGACATGAAGTTCTATTACCAGATGCTATTCGATCGCACCGACAAGGGTTTAGAGGTGCTTGGCCCCCCGCAGCGCCTGACGATCGATGCCAACTGGAAGACAGCGGGCGAACAATCTGCCTGCGATGGCTTCCACACCCTAACGCTGCATGGATCGGTGATCGACATCGGCGCTATGGGCGGTGAGGCAGACACCGAGCACGAAAGCGCGCCAGCCATGTATGGCATCAACCTTTCGGGCAATGGCCACTCGCTGCGCTGCATTGCGGCGGATACCAGTTGGGCGCTGGCCCATGGCAAGGGTGAAATGACCGCTGAGGAGCGCTTAGAGGCCTTCCCGCCTCCGGGAATCACGAAAGAGTTGTTACCTGAACTGAAGCGTAAAATGAGCGCCGAACAGCTTCATGTTCTGGCCAAGGCTCCGCCAGTGGTGGGGGGGATGTTCCCCAATATGAACATTCTTTTCATCTACAGCCCGCTGCGTGATGGTACCCTGGGATCAGCCCTGGTGTTGCACACCATCATGCCCAAGGGCCCGCACCATTTTGAATGGACCACCTATTATTTCGCTGAAAAGGGTACGCCTGAAAACATCAAGGTTATGATGCGCGCCGCAGCCACCCATGGCACCGGCACTTCGGGCATTATCGAACAAGACGATAGCGACACTTGGCCACACATGACCGAGTCAGCCAAGGGGGTCATTGGCCGTACCGAAACCCTGAAATATCAAGCCATTCTTGGCGAAAACCGTCCAGAAGGCTGGCCTGACAAGGCCAAGGTCTATGAAGGCTTTGGCAAAGATGATGCGCAGTGGGAGTGGTGGCTAGCCTACCACAAATTAATGACCGCTGACGCCTAATCAACCCCAAGTATTTTCAAAAGGACCACCCTTATGTCCGTCACTATCGCCACCGTAAATTATACCCGCGAAGACCAGCGCCGCGGCGAAGTTTCTTATGGCTCCACGGTTTACAATTCCATCATGGGGTTTCTGATACGCGAGGCGCGCCTGCTTGATCACCGCGATATCAAGTCCTGGGGCGAACTGCTGGCTGAGGATCTCGAATACAAAGCACCCGTGCGCATCACGCGAAGAGTGCAGCAGTTCGATCAAGAATTTGGGACGATGGGCCATTTTGATGATGACTATAATTCAATGATGGTCCGCATCACCCGACTGCTCACCACCACAAATGCCTGGTCCGAAGATCCAGCCAGCCGCGTCCGCCGCTTCGTATCCAATGTCACTGTTTGGGAAACTGACGTGGCGGATGAATACGAGGTGTCGAGCTATCTGTTCCTCACCCGCAATCGGGCAGAAGCCAAAGATTACAAGCAACTGAGCGCCGAACGGAATGATCGTCTGCGCATGACGAAGCAGGGGTTCAAGCTGGCCCGCCGCTCCATCCTGCTCGATCAGGTGGTGCTGGGCATGCCCAACTTCGCCATTTTCCTGTGATCGCACCAGTTAGCTGAAAAGGAGGCTGCTATGTCCCCGGAACTCTTGATTGATCGCACGATCCCCGCGCACGTTCCCGAAGCGCTGATCAAGGATTGGGCGTTGCAATTTGGCACGACCCATAAAGGTAACCCCTATGTCGATCTGATCGATCCGGTTCATGCCAACTATCCTGACGTGTTTTTCACCCGTGATGCTTATCCGGGTGGTCAGCCAGCTTGGGTTGTTCGCAAATTTGATGACGTGTCAGAAATCTACAAAGACAATGTTAACTTCATCAACATGGGCTTCGCGCCCTTTGCTATGTTGACCGGGGAGGATTGGCACCTCGTGCCGGCGGAAATGGATCCGCCAAACCATGGCCGTTACCGCACCATGATCTTCCCGTTGTTCACACCCAAGGCTGTGCGCAGTCTGGAAGACAAAGTTGCCGCCTATGCCAGTCACTATATCAACCAGTTCAAAGATCGCGGATCTTGCGAATTCATGCGCGAATTCGCCTTTGAATTCCCAATCAAGGTGGTCTTGGATCTGATCGGTCTGCCGCAAGACATGACAGTGCAGTTCATGGAATGGGAAACCGATCTGCTTCATGGCCATGACCTTGAGACGATCGGCGCCGCCACGAAAAACGTCGTTGCCTATCTGCGCAGCCAAATTGAAGATCGCAAACGCAACCCCCGCGAGGATCTTTTGACTTTCGGCGTCAATGCCGAAGTGGATGGCGTTAAAATGAGCGACGACGAAGTGTTAGGCTTTGCCTTCAACCTGTTCATTGGCGGACTAGATACGGTTTCAACCAATCTCGGCCTACAATTTTGGCATCTGGCGACCCATGCGGATGATCAGGCGCGGTTGCGAGCCAATCCCGAACTGATCCCTGATGCCATTGAGGAAATGTTGCGGGGCTATGCGGCAGTTTCAACCTTCCGCACCGTGGCCAACAAGGTTGAAATCAAGGGGGCAACCATGATGCCCGGCGATAAGG
>JBEGLE010000124.1:0-5312 GCA_041183725.1 Pseudomonadota bacterium
GTTCCCGCTCAGCCTGCGCCCGCCAAAGGCCACGCGCTATGCATGCACCTGCCTCTGGACAAATGACGCGCTAATCGCGATCAGCACAGAACTGACTGACGAGGCCTCCCATGACCATCACGCTTTACGGCATACCCAATTGCGACACAGTAAAGAAATCGCGTGACTGGCTGACTGGGCGCGGGCTGGCCTATGTTTTTCATGATTACAAAAAACTGGGGGCCGATGCCGCGAAGATTGCCGCGTGGGTGGATCAGGCGGGCTGGGAAAAGCTGCTGAACCGGGCGGGGACAACGTTTAAAAAGCTGCCTGATGCCGATAAACAGGGGATCGATGCGGCCAAGGCGGTACAGGTCATGGCGGCTAACCCCAGTTGTATTAAACGCCCGGTGGTGGCGCATCCCGGCGGCCTGCTGATCGGTTTTAAAGAGGCCGAATGGGCAGAAATTCTGGGCTGATCCGATGAGCGGATTGGAAGTGGCTGGGGCGATCCTTGGCCTTATTAACATTGCTTTGCTGATGCGCCGCTCGGTGTGGAATTTCCCGGTGGCGATGATCATGGTCACTCTGGTGGGCGTGGTGCTGTTTCGCAGCCGGCTTTATGCCGAGGCTGGGCTTCAGGCCTTTTTCTTTGTCGTAAACGGCTATGGCTGGTGGCTGTGGCGGCGCGCGCAGGGCGATGATAGCGCCGTGGCCGTGGCCTGGATGGATGGGCGATCACGCGGGATTTGGCTAGCGGCAACCGCGCTGTGCTCTGTCTCTTTGGGCTGGGTGATGCACCGTTTCACCAATGCCGCCTTGCCCTTTGCCGATTCGGCGATCACCGGGGTCAGCATCACCGCGCAGTTCCTGCTTTCCTATCGCAAGATTGAAAACTGGGTGCTGTGGGTGCTGATCGATGTGGCCTCGGTCTGTCTCTATTTTACCCGCGAACTGTATCTGTTTGCCGCACTTTATGTTGCCTTTGGCGTGCTTTCCGCCATGGGGCTGAGGGAATGGGTGCAGTCGGCACGGGAACCGGTGAGGGCATGATGCGGGTCTGTTTTCATGGTGCGGAAAGTACCGGTAAGTCTGTGCTGGCGGAAAAGCTGGCGCAGGAATTCGCTTGCCCTTGGGTGCCCGAATATGGCCGGACCTATTGCGAAGAACGCGGTACCGATCTGACCATGGCCGATCTGATCGCCATTGCCGAAGGACAGGATATGGCAGTGCGCGCCGCCCAAGCGGCCGCACCGCGCCTGCTATTGCTGGATACCGATCAACTGATGACAGCGGCTTGGGCGCAGATGCTGTTTGGCGAAGTGCCAGAGGCCTTGCTGGCTTGGCCGCGGGCTGATCTTTATTTGCTTTTTGCCCCTGATGTGCCGTGGATCGATGATGGCACTCGTTTTTTTGGCAAAGGGCCGCTGCGATCGCGCTTTGCCGCTTTGGCCGAGGATATGTTGGTGCGTACTGGCACGCCCTTTGTGCGTATCGCGGGCAATTGGGCAGAGCGTGAGACGGCGACGCGCGAAGCGATTGCCGCGGCGCTGGTTAGCGCCTGAACATTTGGATCAGCCGAACTGCGCCGTAACAATAAAGTTAAGCGCCAGATCAGACGAAAGGTGAAGGCCTTGGGTGGGTGACCAAGCGATGCCCTTTGGCGCGCCCATCGTCAGGCCAGCCTGTGCCAGCAGATCACGTAATTCATCAGGGGTTACGAAATCGTCCCAATGATGGGTGCCGCGTGGCACCATGCCAAGCCGCTCTGCCCCTTCAACCAACAGAAGCCGCGCTTGCGGCGTGCGGTTAGGGCAAGACAGGATCATTAGGCCATCGGGGGCAAGGGCCTTGGCAAGCGAAGCAAGGAAGGCGGGCTTGTCAGCCACGTGTTCGATGACTTCCAGCGCAGTGACCAGATCGAAACCAGCTAGGCCCAATGCGGCTATTTCGTTGCAATGATAGGTGATCGCCAGCCCGCTACCTGCCGCGTGGGCGCTGGCAGCGGCGATGTTCTCAGCCGCAGCATCAACCCCGGTTACCAGCGCGCCCAGCCGGGCCAGCGGTTCGCACAACAGACCTGCGCCGCAGCCGACATCCAGTGCACGTTTGCCCGCCAGCGGCTTGATCGCCCGCGAATCACTGCGCCAATGCTGATCAATCGCGGTGCGCAGGAAGGCCAAACGCACTGGGTTCAGCCGGTGAAGCATGGCTGATGATCCCTTGGGATCCCACCAGTCTGCTGCCAATTTGCCGAAATGCGCAGCCTCATCGGGCCTGATCGTGGTTGCATTAGCCATTTTGCCTTCCTAAAGGGCGCAGGCTGTCTGGTCGAGGGCCAGATGAGCGGAAAAATCATTCAATCGGGTGAACAGGAGCGCCAGTGTGGCCCGCATCGTGATGAAATTTGGCGGCACGTCGATGGCCGGCACAGAACGCATCCGCCGCGTTGCGCGGATTGTCCAACGTCAGCAGGCGGCTGGTCATGAAGTGGCCGTGGTCGTTTCGGCCATGGCGGGCGAGACGGATCGTCTGGTCACTTTCTGCCGCGAGGCCGATGCGCTGTATGATCCGGCCGAATATGATGTGGTGGTAGCTGCTGGCGAGCAGGTGACCTCGGGCTTGCTGGCCATGCACCTGCAAGCGCTGGGTGCCAAGGCGCGGTCGTGGCTCGGTTGGCAATTGCCGATCAAGACCGATGATGCCCATGCCAAGGCTCGCATTGAAGATATCGATTCTGATGCTCTGCTGGCCTCTATGGCCGCGGGCGAGATCGCAGTGATCCCCGGTTTTCAGGGGCTGACCGCTGACAATCGCATCACCACGCTGGGCCGGGGTGGGTCTGATACGTCTGCCGTTGCTGTAGCTGCGGCAATCGGGGCGGATCGCTGCGACATTTATACCGATGTTGATGGCGTTTACACCACCGACCCGCGCATTGTCGCCAAGGCGCGCAAATTAAGCCATGTGACCTACGAAGAAATGCTGGAACTGGCCTCGGTCGGCTCCAAAGTGTTGCAGACCCGTTCGGTCAGCTTGGCGATGAAAGAAGGTGTGCGGGTGCAAGTCTTGTCATCGTTCATCGATGATGATGCCCCGGCCGCCGATACTATTCCCGGCACAATGATCGTTAGCGACGAAGAGCTCGCCACAATTCAAGAGGATCTGGATATGGAACGCCAGCTGATCACCGGCATCGCCGCCGACAAGAACGAAGCCAAGATCACCCTGACCCGCATCGCCGATCGGCCGGGCGCAGTGGCCGCGATCTTCTCGCCGCTCGCCTCTGCCAATATCAACGTGGATATGATCATTCAGAATGTCGCCAAGGAAAAGGGCGAAACGGATGTGACCTTTACGGTGCCCGGTGCCGATCTGGCGCGCACCCAAGCCTTGCTCGAAGCGCAGCAGGAAGCCATCGGTTATTTCCGGATGATTGCTGATAGCAAGGTTGCCAAAATTAGTGTGGTTGGCGTGGGTATGCGCAGCCATGCCGGTGTTGCCAGCACCATGTTCCGCTGTTTGGCCGATCGCGGGATCAATATTCAGGCAATCTCGACCAGTGAAATCAAGGTTTCGGTGCTGATTGACGAGGATGAAACCGAACTGGCGGTGCGCGTGCTGCACACGGCCTATAATCTCGACGCCTAAGTTCGCTGGCACCCGCCATTTTTGCGATAGGCGGGCGCGATGGTTGCCTATGTTGCAACTGCGTCCTAAAGGCGCTTGGCAGGCAATAAGGAACCTATCCGGATGACGTCATTTCTCCGCACAGCAGCGCTGATGCAGCGCGGCGCTGAATTCCTTGGCAGCGAAACAGCCATTCTGTGCGGGGCGATGAGCTGGGTCTCGGAACGGCATCTGGTTGCCGCGATCAGCAATGCGGGTGGCTTTGGCGTTATTGCCTGCGGGGCGATGACGCCCGAATTGCTTGATACCGAAATCACCGCGACCAAGGCACTGGCGACCAAGCCATTTGGCGTCAACCTGATCACCATGCACCCGCAACTGTTCGATCTGATCGCCGTATGCGCGCGCCACAAGGTTAGCCATGTGGTTCTTGCCGGTGGTATTCCGCCCAAGGGTAGTGTTGATGCGATCAAGGCCTTTGGCGGCAAAGTTCTGGTTTTCGCCCCGACCCTGGCCCTAGCCAAAAAGCTGTTGCGTTCTGGCGCGGATGCTTTGGTGATCGAAGGCAGCGAAGCGGGCGGTCACATTGGCCCGGTTGCCACCAGCGTTCTGGCGCAGGAATTTTTGCCTGCCTTGGCGGAAGAGCACATCGTGTTTGTCGCTGGCGGCATTGGCCGCGGCGATATGATGGCGGCCTTTCTCGAAATGGGGGCATCGGGCGTACAGCTTGGCACCCGCTTTGCCTGTGCCACGGAATCGATTGCCCATCCCGCGTTCAAGCAAGCCTTTTTCCGGGCCAATGCGCGTGATGCGGTTGCCTCGGTGCAGGTCGATCCACGCTTGCCGGTGATCCCGGTGCGGGCTTTGAAGAACAAGGGTACTGAAGAATTCACGGCCAAGCAGGTTGAAGTGGCCCGCTTGCTCGATAGCGGGGCGATCGAAATGGGAGAGGCCCAATTGCAGATCGAGCATTTCTGGGCAGGTGCTCTGCGCCGCGCGGTCATTGATGGCGATGTGGAAAATGGTTCGATCATGGCTGGTCAATCGGTTGGCATGGTCACCAAGGAAGAACCCGCCGCCGATATCATCGCCGCTTTGATGGAGGAGTGCGAGGCGGCATTGGACCGCCGCTAGGGGTTTCCCTAGGTTGGCTCCAAGGCTCTCTATCCCGCCGCAATAGGGATACGTCTCTGCGAAGATTGATCTGCCACAGCTGCGATTAAAATCGTCCAGCCGCCCCCTTGTGTTGCCTCTGTGCAACACTATCTCTGAAGAGACAGGAGGCTGCACCGCTTATGAACCTCGAAAAATTCACCGATCGCGCCAAAGGCTTTATCCAGTCCGCCCAAACGGTTGCCATTCGGCTTAACCATCAGCGCATTGCGCCCGAACACTTGCTCAAAGCTCTGTTGGAAGATGCCGAAGGCATGGCTTCTGGCCTGATTCAGCGTGCCGGCGGCAATCCGCAATTTGCCGTTCAGGAAATTGACAAGGCGCTGTCTAAGATCCCGGCTGTTTCGGGCTCTGGCGCGCAGACTGCCCCCAGTCTTGATAACGATCTGGTGCGTGTGCTTGATCAGGCGGAGCAGCTCGCGGGCAAGTCTGGCGATGCTTATGTTACGGTTGAGCGCATGGTGCTGGCCTTGGCACTGGCGACCACCACGGTTGCCGGTCAAGCGCTGAAAGCAGCGAACCTGACACCC
>JBEGLE010000125.1:0-5060 GCA_041183725.1 Pseudomonadota bacterium
CTTATGAGCAAGCGCGATCTAGCGGCCTTCTCTCAGGCAATGGGCAGCATGGGACGGGGCATCGCGCAGATGTCGGGTCAGCTTGAGGATGCTGAATTTATCGCCCGAGAGAGCGGTCGCCCGATAATCTGGAATGCGCTTATGGCTGATGGCGCTTTGAACCAGCATGGGGTTGCCAAGGTCTCTGCCCAAGAAGCCATTGCCCACATTACCCGACTGAATGAGAAAGAGGGCGTGCGTGTTTACGCGCAGGCGCAGACAGTCAATTTTGCCTCACAATTCACTTTCGAAGATTACAATCTGGCCGACGCTATCCCCGCATGGAAGGAAATCTGCACGGGCACCGTCGCCGAAAAAATCGAAAAATTCAAAGATCCGGAGCGGCGCAAGATTCTCAAAGCCATCCACGCAGAACGTGGCGGGCTCTTCGGCTCGGGTTATGTGCTGGATCGCATAAAGGTCGCCTGGATTCCTCTCGACGTTCCTAATGGTTTAGAGCTCCAAAAGAGCTACGAAGGGTTTACGTTGGGCGAGTTGGCCGAGCGCGAAAATCGCCATCCAATCGACGTCATGCTCGACATCTCTGTCTGGGGTGCATTGCAAAGTGGTTTTGAGACTGAGGTCATCGAAACCCCGACTGAAAACATGCGCGAAATCATTAAGGCTCCGACCGCCTTACCTGGCATCAGTGATGGCGGTGCGCATACCAAATTTGTTACCACCGGGCGCTTCCCCACCGATCTGCTGGCTCTTTGGTCCCGCGATAACGATTTGCTCTCTCTCGAAGAAGCGCATTGGCGGCTGTCGGCCTATCCGGCTCAAGCTGTGGGTTTGCGAGATCGCGGCGCACTTTCGGTTGGCATGGCGGCTGATATCATTGTCTATGATCTAGCCGCATTGGGTTCACTGCCGCATGAGCGCCTGTGGGACTATCCTGCAGACGAGTGGCGCCTTGTACAAAAAGCAAAAGGGTATGAGCGCATTATCGTGAATGGAAAGACCACTTTCATCAATGGCGAATGCACTGCGGAAACGCCGGGCAAACTGCTGCGGCATGGATCGGCCTGACCAAGAGTGCCCCAATTGACGATAGAGTCATCGGCAGCTGACACGCTATGCAGCACTAAATCGGCGCCCCCGCAGCGACAATCGCAGCTCCGTTCCACAATCACGCGCCAAAAGCTGCTTGATGCCGCGCGCGCTGTCTTCGCCGAAAAAGGGTATATGGCGACAGAAGTGGCCGATATCGTCCAATTGGTGCCGATAACAAAGGGCGCACTTTACCATCACTTTGGGGGCAAGGAAACGCTGTTCCAAGAAGTATGCAAGCAAATCAGCCGTCAGATACATGAAGCATCGTCACATGTCGTGCTTGCCTATTCAGGCGATGCTTGGTGGCAACTTTTGACTGCCATTCAAGTCCGTTTCGATATCATCGTTTCCCGACCAGATGCGCAGAGGATCGTGTTGATCGATGGCCCTTCTGTGCTTGGCTGGCAGCGTTGGCGAGAGATTCAAGCCGAAGTGACGCTTTTCCCGCTACAACAGACGCTGGATATCCTGATTAAACAGGGGCGCATTCCTGATCAACCCACCGGCCCCGTGGCGCAATTAATCCTCGCCGCCCTCAATGATGCGGCTCTCACAGTTGCCTGCTCAGCCAATCCCCCCAAAGAAAGTGCGAGAGTTTTTGAAGCATTGTCCACCCTGATAAATGGCCTACGTTTTGTGGCCTGATTTCCGAGACAATCAGATCGGCAGGTGGCTCCAAAGCCCTAGCCCGTGAGCGTGATGAGCAACGACTTTAGACAATGTGCTCGGTGAGCAAAATCACCTATTCTTGAATCACGTGATCCTTGGTTTCTGGCGCTCAAGTCCCGCCATACCGCACAAAGTTGGAAGGGGGCATAGGGCAGCCTAGTCGCAATACCCCTTCCTATCTGAAGGTTTCTGGGCGGACAGGGCGCGCGCCCAAGTCGCCGTAAAGCCGTCTGTTGTCGCCTACGCTAATTGGCGATCATTTTATATCTGATCGCCAGTTCCTTCACCCCGCCCACGAAATGCCCCTCAACAAAGCGCGCTGCAGATGTCATTTCAATATCATCGACCCGCTTTATCAACTCATTGAAAAAGCATGTTAATTCCAATCTGGCGAGATATTGGCCAAGGCACACATGCGGCCCGGTACCAAAGGCCAATTGGCGATTGGGGCGACGGTCAACGCGAAATTCGAAAGGTGCGTCAAAACTGTCCTCATCGCGGTTCGCTGATGGGTAGCAGAGAAGAATGATATCATCCTTCTTGATCAATTTGCCGGCGACTTCGCAATCCTCTGAAGCCGTGCGGCAGAAGTGCTTAACCGGTGTGGTCCAGCGCAAAATTTCCTCAACAGCCGTATGGATCAAGGCCGGATTGGCGCGCAGCTTTGCCATTTCAGCGGGATTTTCTAGCAGGGCAAGCAGGCCACCCGATAGCGCATAGCTCGTCGTATCATGCCCTGCCGTCGCCGTGATAAAAAAGTAGCCGAAAACATCCCGCTCAGGCAGCAATTCGCCGTTGATCCGCGCGTTCGCGATGACACTGGCCAGATTGTTCTGCGGATGTGATCGCAATTGCTCGATATAGTGCATGAAATAGTCGCGCACATTGAGCACCGCAGCCAAGCCTGACTGGCCCTTTTTGTTGAAATCGGGATCGTCACCAGAAAGCGTCTGCTGCGTCATGGCCAACATCATGGGCTCATCGGTTTGTGGAATGCCCAGCAGGGACATGATCACCCGCAAAGGATAGTTCATGGCAATGCGGGCAAAATCGCATTCGCCACCAGCATCCGCCATCTTGTCGATGAACTCCTTTGCCAGATCTTCGATACTGCCGGCGACAGCCTCCATCCCTTTGGGAGTAAAGTAGGCTTGGCTGATTTCACGATAGGCGCGGTGCTCTTCGCCATCCATCGCGGTCACGTTGCGAATGAAATGGCTTGCGTCAGAGCCACCGCCATCTTTGCGTGATCGCGCCTGATGTGCCAGCGAGAAAAGCGGTTGGCGCGGGGCGCTCAAAAAGCGGGTGGAAGCCTTTTCGATGGCGACAATATCCTGGTGATGCACCGCAAGCCAAAACGGCTCGAAACCCTCAGGCTCCACCCAATGCAGTCGGTCTTCTTGGCGCAGATCCCTCAGCAGAAGATTAAGTTGCTTGAAATCGGCAAATAGCTTTGGGTTAACAATGGCTTCTGCATTGGCGCTACGCATGATGATCGGCCTCCTTCAAACAATTTGGACACCTTGTCGAATAATGGATAGTGTGTCAAGATTGCTTGACCACAATTGAACTCGCCGCCATGCTCGCGTTCATGGCACGCTCACTTCGCTCATCTGCTTCCGAAACCACAGACCTCCGCAGGGCACGAAAGGCGTTTACCCGAGCACACATCTGCGAGGCCGCGCGCAAGCTTTTTGTCCTAAACGGTTATGCCGCCACAACTATGGGCCAGATCGGCAAGGCTGCCGGAGCGCCAAGGTCTACGCTATACACACATTTTAGCGACAAAGAGACAATACTGGATGCAATCGCTGATGATTACATCGATCGCCTGAGACCGGTACTTGCCCGCGTGCCCAGCCCAAAGCCTGCGCGAGCAGAAATTCGCATCTGGATCGCTGAACTTGCCGACCTAATACGTGATGACCGCATGCCCACTGTCTTGTTTAATGGCATCGGAACTGGGCTAGATATGCCCAAGGCAGTCAGGCGTATTGGCGAAAGTGTAATTGCCATGTTGGCTAATAGGCTTCCCGCTTTCGCATACGCAGCCACAGAAGGCCCACAGCAAAATGCCAGCCGCGCCTATGCACAAGTCGCCGTGCGTGAACTCAGTCTGTGCTGTCAGACCTACGCCCTCCTTGCTGATGACACGATTGGTCAACACTATCTGAATGCCGCGGCGGATATTTTCCATCGTTTCATTATGCAGCCGTATGCTGATTAAGTGCCAATGAAAGATTGCCCGCGCAGCTTCTTGAGCCTTCTTGCCGCCCTCTAATTGCCAAAAGAAGCTATGGTTTTTACCATTGCTTCCGATCTGCTCCGGTAATTTGCAACATATGGCGTTGCACTCTTTGTATGATGTGCCATTTTGGCGAAAGGCCGTTCTTCGATAGCCGTAAGGGACAGTGGCAGATTGCACGATAAGACTCGAAATGTAGAATTCTCATTCACAAAGCTGTTGGTGCAGGATCTTGATGGTATGACTGCGTTCTATCAGTCTACTTGCGAATATGGCGCCGGACTGACACTTGAGGCGACACTGGGCGGCCGGCCCATTCGAGAGACGATTCTTATGCAACCCCGTGGTGGGGCGGAACTCGTCCTTATCACTTACTTGGATGGGGAACATGCGCTCGCAGGTGCTGTGGTTAATGCGTTCAATACCGTCGATATCGCCGCTTTCGAAGCACGCGTATTGGCTGCTGGCGGCTCGGTAGTGGAGGAAATCCGCCCTATAGAATTCAATGGGAAAAGGATGCGAATGGGCATCTATGCCGACCCGGAAGGCTTCATGTTAGAAGTTTTGGAGCGGTGACTGAGGATAGAAAACCAGGAATAAAATCACTTGTGGGGCGCGATAGCCGCGCAAAGTGCGGGGGGAGAATTCTGATGAATACGGAGAAGGCAATAACACTGGTCGCTCTTGCCGGCGCAATCACCTTAGGCTTGGTGCCAATGGCAGCAACCGCCCAGCAGGCCGCAGCCTCGCGCCCGACCTTTGAGAAAGATGGCACCACTCACGTTCCCGCGTTTGATCTGCCGGTGTCCACATTCATGAGCAAGGAAGCGGCAGATGCCCTCACGGCTCGCGCAGGCGCTCCGGCGTTTGAAATGCCCCCTGCCCTGGATATCAGCATCATCCGCATGGGCATGGAAATGGTTCTGGCGCCTTCGGTCAAGCTTATGCAGTCCAAATACCCGGCCGATATCGTCCAAGAAAAAATTGGGGGGGTGCCCACCAGAGTCGTGACCCCTAAGGGTGTCAAAATTGCCCACAATCGCGTGCTCATCAA
>JBEGLE010000126.1:0-7095 GCA_041183725.1 Pseudomonadota bacterium
GGTCTTGGCTCAGGTCGCTTAAGGGGGCGGTCGAAGGGTTGATCCCGGCATTGTTAACCAGAATGTCGAGCCGCCCAAAACGCGCCCATACGGCTTCGATCAGGCTATCAATGCTGGCCATGTCGCCAGTGTGGCAGGAGACGGACAGGGCAGCCACGCCCAATGCTGCGGCTTCATCGGCAACCTCTTGGCAGGCTTCACCCTTGCGGCTGGCAATAACCACATCAGCCCCAGCTTGGGCCAGCCCGAGCACCATGGCTTTGCCAAGGCCTCTGCTGCCTCCGGTTACAAGGGCGACTTTTCCTTTGAGATCAACTGTGAACATGGCCGGTCTTTCCGGGATCAGGTTGCCGATTTTACCGGATGATAACCGAGTCTTCACAAAATTAAAAGGCATTATAATAATTACGCGACAAGCCTAAGGATAGACGATGTGACCGCCGATTGCCCAGTCTCCAAGGAACCCGGTCGGGCAAATCCGCAATCAGCCGGTCATGGGATTAATGTATAGGGGACTGGAAGATCCTCCGCGCGGCGCGCGCGGAAAGTCACTGCACTGGCGGCGGTGATCTGAATGCTTAGACCTAGCGAACCGATTCGAGCGCACTTTCCATATCGCGCAAATAGCGCATGGCGCTTTCGGTCAGTCCGACAAGGCCATCTTTCGCTTGGTCGGTGGCGGTTACGAAGCGCTGTTTATCGCGTTCGACCCAACCTTTTTCGATCAGATATTCAACCTTGCGGCGCACGGTTTCGCGGGGAATGCCGCTGTAATCGGCAATCGACTGTAGATTGATGGCAGAGGGTTCCAGATTGCGAACCGTTCCGTCCAGGAAATCGGCATGGCTGGTAACATGGGGCGCAGACCGGGGGTTGAAAGTGCGCTCGCCGATAATGGTCAGGACAAGAAACAGGTCAAGATCACCATTAAAGACCTTGCGGCATTCCACCAGATGGCGGGTCAGCGCCGCCACGTGCATGGCATGCAATTTCCCGAAATTCTGGCGCAGCGTTTCATCTTTCACCCTGAATTCTCCCCCAGCGGCTGGCGCTGTTCCGGCTCTCTTACACCCTATATGGTTGATAAGAAACGGCGTAAACCGTGCCTGTCGCGCACGCTAAGTTCGACCAGCCGGTCGATCTTAGCCCATCTGCGGCTGGTAACGGGATCAGGCTTATTTGATCCGCATCACCGGTGGCAGAACATAACGGCCATCAAGGGCCTCTGCCTTTGGTAAATAGAGGCGGGTAACGATGTGGAAGGGCCCTTTGGGCACGGGCAGCCAATTGCTAGTGCCCTCTGGCGGCCGATCGGTGGAAAGCAGAATATCCAGCGATCCGTCCTTGCCCCATTTCATTCCCTTGGTCCGATCACCTATGGCGTAACGGCCAAATGGGTTCTCAACCAGCTGTGATGTTTTCATGTCATAGGCCGTGATCGACCAAAAGGCGTTGACCGGAGGAAGCGCCCCCTTTGCAAAGTGGATGCGATAGCGTTGCATGCCGGACAAATAGGCGCCGTCCGTATCGGTAATGGCCGCCGGATAGATCGATTCCGCGGGGTCATTAACATAGCCGCCCCGGGCGATTTCGGCGCGCAGAAGATAGTCAAAACCGGGGTTGCCGACAGTACTGGATAGCAGCCAGCCATTGGTGGTCTGGGTGGGTTTGAAACCCCGCGTGGCCAATACCTGCGGGCCAATCCTTAGGGCGCAACCAAGGCCCGTGATCTGCGCCGCCGAAAGGCTGGCCGGATTGAAATCACGCCCCGGCCCAAAGCCGGCCATATCGAAACCGGTCATCAATGCCTTTTCACCGGCGATGGCGGGCAAGTTCTTCAAGGCTTTGTTTAGCAATGCAAAATAGGCTAAACTGTCAAACGGTTTCAGGGGTTCTGCATCGCTGACGGCCGGGCCTTGCTCACCGCGCATGACAATGGCTTGGGCAAGCCGTTTTGCCAGAGCTTCGTCTTGTTTGTCGGTTACCAGAACCCGGCCCAGCATCCATGCTGTGTCAGTCGGCAAGCGGAAAGCTTCGTAGCCATCCGGAACGGTGCCACCCGAGGGGCCAAGCAAGGCATAATGCATCGCCTTGCCCCCATTGGTCCGCGTGCCAAGGTGATAGGGGCGGGCGTAAAGGTCCATAAAGGCCAAAGTGTAATACCGCGCGCCCATTGCCGGCACATCAAGCAAAACCGGCCCCTTCGAGAGGTCAATCCATGCGTTTAGATAGAGCGTATCAGAATTGGGTGCCCGCAATTGCCCTTGTGTCTTGGGTGTCAGGACACCGGGATAGACAGCAAGTGTATTGATCGGCGCAGCGACCGGCTGATCGGCCCGAATGCGGTGGGTTTCGTTGTGTTGTTGCTTGAGCAAGTCGACAATCGGATAGCCATAAATATAGCCCTGAAGCCCTATCGATTGGGCCAGTTGCACGTCCGGATCAAGAGCGGCGGCCTGACATTGTTCTGCACTGGGTAATGCCGCGGTGCTGGCGGCCAGAAGCATGGATAACATCGTGTTTACCTCTCGCGTCAGTGTCGTCAGGCGGCCTTAGGCTTTGCCCAGGATGAAATCAGCGCCGCGTTCCCCAATCATGATCGCCGGCGCATTCGTGTTACCGGATACCAGACGGGGCATGACCGAGGCATCGATAACCCGCAAACCATTTACGCCTTTGACCCGCAATTGCGGATCGAGAACGGCGGTGTCGTCAATACCCATGCGGCAGGTCCCAACCGGATGATAGCCGGTGTTGCCGAAACGGCGGGCATAGTCGATCAGTTCATCATCGCTGCGGCACTCCGCCCCCGGCCAGCATTCGCGCGCGATCAGTGCGGCCAGCGATGGCTGGGCAACCAGGTCGCGAGCCATCTGCATCGCACGGATAGACAGGCGTTGGTCGGCTTCGGCCTCAAGGTAATTATGAACGATGTCGGGCACGCTGCGAGGGTCTGCGCTGGCAAGCAGCAGTCGCCCACGCGATTCTGGACGCAGGACATTGGGGCCCAAGGTTAGGCCCGGAAAATCGGATAGCTTTGCCTTTTCGCCGGCCATTGCGGCATCAAGATCACCGGTTACCGGTAGGCAGTGAAACTGCAGGTCGGGCCGGTCTAGCACGGGGTCAGATTTGACGAAGGCACCGGTTTGGGCAACCGGGATGGTCATCGGCCCCTTGCGGGTTGCGGCATAGCGCAGAACATTCCACAGCAGCCGCGCACCACCCAGTTCGCGGTTGTAGCTATAAGACCCGGCGCGCAGTTGCCAGCTCATCGTCAAGATATAATGGTCTTGCAGATTGGCACCAACCTCGGGGCTTGCATGCAACACCGGAATGCCCATGTCTTGCAAATGGGCGGCTGGGCCAATGCCTGACAGCATCAGCAATTTCGGGCTGTGATAGGCGCCCGCAGAGAGGATGACCTCACGATTGGCGGTCACAGTCTCCCGGCCGCTGCGGGTTTCGATTTCAACCCCGATAGCCTGCCTGCCATTGAACAGGACCCGATGGCACATGGCACCAGTGATCGCGCGCAGGTTCGGACGGGACATGGCGGGCCGCAGGAAGGCGGCTGCGGCAGAGCTACGGCGACCATCTTTGATGGTCGTCTGGTAATAGAATGCGCCGTGTTGATCAGGGCCATTGTAATCGGCCACTGTCGGTACGCCCATTTCGCCAAAAGCGGCGAGGACGGCGTTATTGGTTGGATCACGATGACTGACTTCTTCGACCTGCAGCGGCCCTTGGTCACCGCGCAAAGCATCGCCACCGCCAGCATAGGTCTCGCTGCGGCGGAAATAGGGGGCGACATCGCTCCAGCCCCAGCCAAGCGCGCCAAGGTTGCTCCAGACGTCATAATCGGCGTGCTGGCCACGGACATAAAGCAGGCCATTGATATTGGACGATCCACCCAGCCCGCGCCCGCGCGGCAGCAGCATTTCGCGGCCGCCAATGCTGGCCTCGGGTGAACTGTTATAGTGCCAAGAATGACCAAATTCAGCAGTGGTTTTGCCATAGCCAGCGGGCATTGTAACCAAGAAGCTGGTACCTGCGCCGCCTGCTTCGATCAGCACAACGCGGCAAGATGGATCGGCCGAAAGCCTGTCAGCCAAGACGCAGCCGGCAGATCCGCCGCCGACAATCACGAAATCCGCGACGATATCCGCCTTCATCCCCATTCCTCTCTCGTTTTCGAACCGTCTTATTGTCCAGGCCTATGCGGCAAAGCGGTAGCGGATTGGCAGGTGTTTCAGTCCGCCAGTGTGGTTGGTCTTGACCCATTCTGGCGTCCCAGCCAGTTCAACGCTTTCAACCCGGGCCACGATTTCACGGAACAAGGCTTCCAGCTCCATCTCGGCCAGAATACGGCCCAAACAGTGATGCGCGCCATAGCCAAAAGCGACATGGCGATTGGGTGAGCGA
Source organism: Pseudomonadota bacterium (assembly GCA_041183725.1). GTDB lineage: Bacteria > Pseudomonadota > Alphaproteobacteria > Sphingomonadales > Sphingomonadaceae > Novosphingobium. The sequence goes on from JBEGLE010000126.1 coordinate 4,423, forward strand.
TCGACCTTGAAAACATCGGGATCGGTAAAGGCCGTTTCGTCGCGATTGCCCGAGAGATACATCAGGCAAACCGATTCGCCCGCTTTGATCGGCTGACCGCCGACAACCGTATCCACCGCCGCTGTGCGCAGGAAATGGCGCACCGGGGTTGCCCAACGGAACATCTCTTGCGCGGCTGATGTAATAAGGTCTGGGTTTGCCTTGAGCTTGGCGAATTCCTCTGGATTGCGGGCCAGTTGCATCATGCCAACCCCAACGGTTGAACTGGTCGTGTCGTGGCCCGCTGCCGCGAGCAACATGCCATAGGACAGGGTGTCGATATCGGATAAGGCTTCGCCATTGATCGTGGCATTGGCCACGACCGACATCAGATCATCGCGGGGTTCCTGACGGCGCTGGGCGACAATGCCGCCAAGGTAGCCAAAGAATTCCAAGGCGACATCTTGGCCATAGGAACCGCTGCGCTGGCGCTCGGGATCCTGCGCGCCAAAAAGTTCCTGAGTCAGTTTAAGCACCAGCGGCGCATCGCTGTCAGGCAGTCCGAGAATCGACGTAATCATGATCAGCGGGTAAGGAACGGCGACTTCCTCGATGAAATCACAGGCGCCACCCAAGGCCTCAAGCTTGTCGACATAGTCCTTGGCCAAGCCTGTCATGCGCGCGCGCAATTGATCGAGAAAGCCGGAATTGAACCATGATTGGGTCAAGTTGCGGTGATCGCGATGTTCGAGACCGTCCATATCGAGCAGAGTGCGCACAGGTCCGGTTCTGACCCCCCATTGCGCGACGATGGCATCTTCAATGTCGCTGGGGATCAAGGTCTGGCGCGGGGCAGCAAGCCAGGTTTTGCCATCCTTCTCGACTGCCATGATATCATCGCGCCGCAGGACAGCCCAGAACGGCTTATAGGGCTCCTGTTCGATCCATAGCACCGCACCTTGTGCGCGCAGTTCGCTGCAGCGGCGGGCAACCTCGTCTTCATCAAGGTATGCTTCCGGCGAAAAGATATCTGCGTATGCCATTGGGTCCTCCGCCCTATAAAACAATTATATATCAATTATTTATATGAATTATTGCTTGACTGATAGAGTGCTGGTCGCCATGGTGCGTTTCTCTGTAACGCCACGCGCAGGCAATCAGCCTCCTCCCAATCATGAACAGACTACCCGAGAAACGGGCCTTGGCACGATTCCCGCCGCCCATTTTGGGCGCTTGATGCAAGAGGAGATGTGGGGTGACAGATCATAACGGCACGCGCGCTGAACAGGATAGCGATGGCGTTTTGGGCAAAGTGGCATTTATCACAGGCGGCGGTACCGGCATTGGTCTGGCCTGCGCCAAGCGGCTTGTCGCAGCCGGTGCGAAAGTTGTCCTTGCCGGACGCCGCGAAGCCGTGCTGCGCGATGCCTGTGCCATGCTGGGTGAAAACGCGAGCTGGGCCGTCTGCGATGCCGCTGATGAGGCTGCTGTTGCCGCCGCCGTAGCATTGGCGGTAGAGCGCCATGGCCGGCTTGATCTCGCGGTCAATGCGGCGGGAGTAGGCAGCGGGGGCAACCTGCTACAACTGGACACCGCCGCTTTTGCGGCAGTTATCCGCACCAACCTTTTGGGTGTCTACGCCGCGATGCGGGCGGAAGTGGCTGCTATGCTGGCAGGCGGATTGGGCGGCAGCATTGTCAATATCAGCTCGATAGCCGCTGGGCTGACCCATAAGGGGATGCCGGCCTATTGCGTGTCCAAGGCGGCCGTGAACATGCTAACCCGCTGCATGGCCGATGATCTGGGCCACAAGGGTATTCGGGTTAATGCCGTGATGCCCGGACTGGTGGCAACCGATATTGTGGCTGAATTGCTCGCTGTCGAACCCGCGGTAGAGGCCTATCGTGCTCAGATGCCCCTGGGGCGTGAAGGCTTGCCAGACGAAGTTGCCGCCATGGTTCTCACCTTGCTTGGTCAGCGTGCGGCATGGGTCACGGGGCAATGCATTCCCGTCGATGGTGGCAACAGCCTGCGCGCCGCGCCAGATTTTAGCGTGATGTTTGGCACGGCTGTCGCCTGAGCGCAGTCTGGGCTTATGGCGCAGGACAAGCTCTGCTGGGCATTAAGCCTTGGCATCGTTAATAATTAGGGATGCTGGCTGGGGCGGCAGGATTCGAACCTGCGAATGCCGGTACCAAAAACCGGTGCCTTACCACTTGGCGACGCCCCAGCAGAGCGAGCGCGCTTAGACGCTCTACGCGCGGATGAAAAGAGGGCTCTGTGAGATTAATCAAACTTAGGATTAATCAAGCCGCATTACCCAGCCATGCGGATCGGGGGCATTGCCCCGCTGGATCGAAACCAGACGATCTTTCAGCCGGGATGTCAGCTGCCCGGGTCCGCCCGAACCGATAGTGAAATCGCCATCGTGGCCGCAAACTTTGCCCACTGGCGTGACCACGGCGGCCGTGCCGCAGGCGAAGGCTTCAACCAGCCGGCCTGATGCCGCATCCGCGCGCCATTGTTCCAAGCTGTAGCGCTCTTCTTTAACCGAAAGCCCTTCCTCACGCGCCAGAGCCAGCAGGCTGTCGCGGGTGATTCCCGGCAGGATCGTGCCAGACAGTGGCGGGGTGATCAGAGTGCCATCATCAAACACGAAATAGAGGTTCATGCCGCCCAGCTCTTCGATCCATT
>JBEGLE010000127.1:0-4693 GCA_041183725.1 Pseudomonadota bacterium
CGCTTGCTCTCGCGGCCAAACCGGCCCTTGCGCGTCCCCGGCTTGCCCTCATTACTCCGCCCGACAATCGGCGCGTGCCTCTCCCCATCCGGCAGACCCAACTCCGTCGCTTCCAGCCGCCGGATTTCGTCGCGCAGGCGGCCGGCTTCTTCGAATTCCAGATCGCCTGCGGCCGCGCGCATGCGTTTTTCCAAGTCTTCGATATAGGCGCGCAGGTTGTGGCCAACCAGATTGTTGCGCTCTGCATCCTCAATCTCAACCAGCACACCATCGCGGCTGGCGGTGTGGGCGACGATATCGGCAATGTCGCGCTTGATGCTGGCAGGCGTGATGCCGTGCGCCGTGTTAAATGCGCTCTGCTTTTCGCGGCGACGATCGGTTTCGGCCATGGCGCGCTGCATCGATCCGGTGATGCGATCGGCATAGAGCACCACCCGCCCATCCACATTGCGCGCGGCACGGCCGATGGTCTGGATCAGGCTGGTTTCGGAACGCAGGAAGCCTTCCTTGTCGGCATCGAGAATGCACACCAAGCCGCATTCAGGGATGTCCAAGCCTTCGCGCAGCAGGTTGATGCCCACCAACACATCATAAACCCCCAGCCGTAAATCGCGGATCAGTTCGATGCGTTCCAGCGTTTCAACATCGGAATGCATATAGCGTACCCGCAAGCCGGCCTCGTGCATGAATTCGGTCAGGTCTTCGGCCATGCGCTTGGTTAGGGTGGTAACCAGCGTGCGATAGCCCGCCTGTGCCACCTTGCGGCATTCTGCGATGCAATCCTGCACCTGATCTTCGATCGGCCGGATTAGTACCGGCGGATCAATAAGGCCAGTGGGGCGGATCACCTGTTCGGCAAAAACGCCGCCGGCTTGTTCAATTTCCCATGGGCCAGGGGTCGCGGATACCGCCACCGTTTGCGGCCGCATGGCATCCCATTCGTTATAGCGCAGCGGACGGTTGTCGATGCAGCTGGGCAAACGGAAACCATATTCCGCCAAGGTAATCTTGCGGCGGTGATCGCCTTTCGACATCGCGCCGATTTGCGGCACGGTTTGGTGGCTTTCATCGACAAACAACAGAGCATTATCAGGCAGGTATTCAAACAGGGTTGGCGGCGGTTCACCAGGCGGGCGGCCGGTCAGAAAGCGCGAATAGTTCTCGATCCCGGCACAGGATCCGGTGGCGGCGATCATTTCCAGATCAAAATTGGTGCGCTGTTCCAGCCGCTGGGCTTCGAGCAATTTGTTCTCGGCGTTCAGTTCGGCAAGCCGGACCGACAATTCAAAGCGAATGGCTTCGGCTGCCTGCTTCATCGTCGGGCCGGGGGTAACATAGTGCGAATTGGCATAGATCCGCACGGCATCCAGACTGGCACCTTTCTTGCCGGTCAGCGGATCGAATTCGACGATCTCTTCAATTTCATCGCCAAAAAAGCTGATCCGCCACGCCATGTCCTCATAGTGGCTGGGAAACAGTTCCAGATTATCGCCGCGCACACGAAAAGCACCGCGCACGAAAGCGGCGTCGTTGCGTTTGTATTGCAGGGCCACCAGCTTGCGGATGATCTCGCGCTGATCGTGCACTGCGCCTTTTTGCAGATCAAAGATCATCGCCGAATAGGTTTCGACCGAGCCGATACCATAAAGGCACGATACCGAGGCCACGATGATCACATCATCGCGTTCCAGCAAGGCGCGGGTCGCCGAGTGGCGCATCCGGTCAATTGCCTCGTTCACCGAGCTTTCTTTTTCAATATACGTATCGCTGCGCGGCACATAGGCTTCGGGCTGATAATAATCGTAATAGGATACGAAATATTCCACCGCGTTGTCGGGAAAGAAGCTTTTGAACTCGCCATAAAGCTGGGCGGCCAAAATCTTGTTGGGCGCAAGGATCAGCGCCGGGCGCTGCAACTGCTCGATCACTTTGGCCATGGTGAAGGTTTTGCCTGACCCGGTTACCCCCAGCAGCACTTGGGTGCGATCACCATCGCGCACACCGGCCACCAGATCGGCAATCGCAGTGGGCTGATCGCCCGCTGGTTCATAGTCAGAAACGATGCGAAACGGCTTGGCCGGTTCCAGCTTGTCGGGCCGCTGTGGCTTGTGCGGTACAAAAGTTCCCGATGTATCGGGCTCTTCCAGTCCGCGGCGGATGACGATTTCGGCCATGGGCGGGATATGGCCGCGATAGGGGGCTTCTGCAATGGGGCGACATGATCTGTCCGGCGCTGGTTCTCAGCGGCAGTACGATTGTCCAGATAGCTCCAGATGGAGATGGTTCTGGTGTGCGGCGTTATAGGCCGGACCCAGTACCGTGCCAAAGCGTTTGCAGGCGCTGGTGTGGATTACCCGCAGAAAGGCACGTTCTTGCTCGGTCCCCGCATTCCACTGGCCCTGAATGGTAATCCGCCGGCCATCGGCCAAGGTGAAACCAGAGACGTCAATCGCATCGGCTTTGGCATGGGCGGATAGCCGATCGCTGCCGGCCACACTGCGGCAATTGTAGCTGCCCATGGTTTCGATCCGCACCAAAGGGCTGCCCAAAATCTGGCGCGCGGCGCGGTCCACGCCAAAGCGGGCCCAGGCGGCAAAGCTATCAGCAAGGGGGCAGGCCACGGGGCCCAGATTGCTTACGCCCAATTGGCTCTGGTCGCCACGAATAGAGGCCAGCTTAACCGTGCCCAGCGTTGCGCAGCCTGCGCCGTAATAGGTATCAGGAACCGGGGTAAAGGCGGCCTTGCCGCGGCCCAGATCGGCCAAGCATTGCTGCACATCGGGGCGGGGGCTTAGGCCCCAGGTGTTGCGGTGCAGCGGCTGACGCTCATGGCTTTGCGGCACAGAACCGCAGGCACTGAGGCTAAGGGCGATTGCCAGCAAAGGGATTAGGGCGCGCATGGGATAAAAAACCTGCGCCTAGTTATGCCAGAAAACAGGGATCAAACAACGCTGGCAATACAAAAAGGGCCCTGCGCGGCTTGCCGCACAAGGCCCTGATTGCGTGATAAAGAGGCAGTTAGCCAGCAAGACCCTTCAGATCGCCGACCAGCGTGCCATAAAGGCGCAAGGCGATGATCGTGGCCAAGGCCCCGGCAGTTGCCAGAGCCACATTGCCAGACACGGCACCCAATTGGGCGCCAACGGCTGGAATGTTACCCACAGCCGTGCCCACAGCGGGCAGAACAAGGGTGGCCAAGGCCAGTTTCGACAAATCATCCGCACCATAGCCAATCCCGGCGATCACGCCGAGAATAACCAGAACCAGTGCGACATTCGTTGGAACTGCGACAAAACCTGCAACAACGGCAAGCAGAATGGCCAGCGCACGCGCGAGCCCCGTAACCTTATTGAGCATATGCCTCTCCATCATTTTATATTGATGTTCCCCAAATTGACCACCGAAGCAGTCAGGTAGCAGACTGGCACGAAGCGAATCATTTGGCAAAAAAATATTGTGCAATGCAAAATATTGAAATTACGAAGTAATCTGTAGTTCTCCGGAAAATTCTTTTTTACCCAATGGGCCAATTTTCCCAATTTTAAGCTCTGCAGCATAAGCGCAGCATAAGTGCAGCATTTTTGTTTGGGGCTGGTTTTGCGTCCAGATTAACAGGCAAGTTGCTTGACAGTTTGGCCCCCGCCTCTAAATGCGGCGCCGGGCCACGCGGTCCCAACGCCGCGCGAGCTCTCTGTAAGGAGAGACTACATGACTGTGACTACCCCGTCGCGCAAACCTGCGCGGCCTTTCTTCTCTTCCGGTCCCTGCGCTAAGCCGCCCGGATTCGCTCCCGAAAAACTGGCAACCGAATGCCTTGGCCGCTCGCACCGTGCCAAGATTGGCAAATCGCGTCTGGCCTATTGCATCGATCTGATGCGCGACGTGCTCGGCCTGCCCGATACGCACCGCATCGGCATTGTTCCGGGGTCTGATACCGGCGCCTTTGAAATGGCTATGTGGACCATGCTCGGCGCACGCGGGGTCACCACTCTGGCGTGGGAAAGCTTCGGCGAAGGTTGGGTGACTGATGCTGCCAAGCAGCTTAAGCTTGATCCCACGGTGATCCGTGCCGATTACGGCCAGATCCCTGATCTCTCGCAAGTGAACTGGGCGGATGATGTCCTGTTCACGTGGAACGGCACCACCTCTGGCGCGCGCGTGCCCAATGGCGATTGGATTGCGGATGATCGCGAAGGCCTGTCTTTCGCCGATGCCACCAGCGCCGTGTTTGCCTATGACATTCCGTGGGACAAGATCGATGTCGCCACTTTCTCTTGGCAGAAAGTGCTGGGCGGCGAAGGCGGCCACGGTGTGCTGATCCTTGGCCCCCGTGCGGTTGAACGGCTGGAAAGCTATACCCCGGCTTGGCCGCTGCCCAAGGTGTTCCGTTTGGTGTCCAAGGGCAAGCTGAGCGAAGGCGTGTTCAAAGGCGAAACGATTAACACCCCTTCGATGCTTGCGGTGGAAGATGCCATCTTCGCGCTCGAATGGGCTAAGTCGATCGGTGGATTGCAGGGCTTGCAAGCGCGCTCGGATGCCAATGCCGCGGCATTGGACAAGATCGTGGCTGAACGCGATTGGCTGAGCCACCTTGCCGCCGATCCGGCCAGCCGGTCCAAGACCTCGGTCTGCCTGTCGGTGGCCGGGGCGGATGAAGCCATGATCAAGGCCTTTGCCGGCGTACTAGAAAAAG
>JBEGLE010000128.1:0-4955 GCA_041183725.1 Pseudomonadota bacterium
GCTCTATCTGATCTTCGCGATTTTCGCAGGCATGATCGGCGGTGCCTTCTCAGGCATGATGCGCCTTGAACTTGCCGAACCGGGTATTCAGTACCTTGATAAGTTCGCGCACCTTTTCGGCGTTGTTAACCCCAGCTTCGACCAGCAGCTCCATCTGTGGAACGTGCTGATCACGGCGCACGGTCTGATCATGGTGTTCTTTATGGTGATGCCAGCCATCATTGGTGGCTTCGGTAACTGGTTCGTGCCGATTATGATCGGCGCGCCCGACATGGCCTTCCCGCGCATGAACAACATCTCGTTCTGGCTGACCGTGGCAGGCTTCTGCTCGCTGATGGCCTCGGCCTTTGTTCCGGGCGGCACGGGTATGGGCGCTGGTATCGGCTGGACCGCCTATGCCCCGCTTTCCACCTACGGTAGCCAGGGCCCAGCGGTCGATTTCGCGATCTTCTCGTTGCACCTTGCCGGTGCCGGTTCGATCATGGGCGCGATCAACTTCATCACCACGATCTTCAACATGCGTGCGCCGGGCATGACCCTGCACAAGATGCCGTTGTTTGTCTGGTCGGTGCTGGTAACCGCGTTCCTGCTGCTGCTCTCGCTGCCCGTTCTGGCCGCGGCGATCACCATGCTGCTGACCGATCGTAACTTCCACACGACCTTCTTCGATCCCGCTGGTGGCGGCGATCCGATCCTGTTCCAGCACCTGTTCTGGTTCTTTGGTCACCCGGAAGTGTACATCATGATCTTGCCGGGCTTCGGCATTGTCAGCCAGATCATCTCAACCTTCTCGAAGAAGCCGGTGTTTGGCTATCTTGGCATGGCATATGCCATGGTTGCCATCGGTGTGGTTGGCTTCATCGTGTGGGCGCACCACATGTATACCACCGGCCTATCGGTAAACACCAAGATGTACTTCACCGCGGCGACCATGGTCATCGCTGTGCCGACCGGCATCAAGATCTTCTCATGGATCGCCACGATGTGGGGCGGGAGTATCGAGTTCAAGAGCCCGATGATCTGGGCGATTGGCTTCATCTTCCTGTTCACGGTTGGCGGGGTTACCGGTGTTGTCCTGTCAAACGGCGGCATCGATGATAACCTGCAAGACACCTATTACGTTGTGGCTCACTTCCACTACGTTCTGTCCTTGGGTGCGGTGACGGCTCTGTTTGCAGGGTTCTATTACTGGTTCCCGAAGATGTGCGGCCGGATGCATTCAGAACTGCTGGCGAACCTGCACTTTGCAGTGTTCTTCGTTGGCGTGAACCTGATCTTCTTCCCGATGCACTTCTTGGGTCATCAGGGTATGCCGCGCCGTTATCCTGACTATCCAGAGGCTTTCGCCCACTGGAATCAGGTTGCAACCCTGGGTTACAAGATCATGGCAGCTTCGCTGGTGATCTGGTTCGTCAACATCATCTACACCTATACCTTGGGCAAAAAGGCCGAAGGCAATTACTGGGGTGAAGGGGCAACGACGCTGGAATGGACCCTGTCCAGCCCGCCGCCGTTCCACCAGTTTGAGACGATCCCGGTTATCGAGGATGCCGGACACCACTAAGGGCCGAACCATGACGGCTCAGTTGATCACAAGCCCCCTTCCGCTTGCGGAAGGGGGTGATCGCTGGGTTAAGGCTCCGATCTTGGGTGGGCGCATGGCCCCCCGTTCCTGTGCCGCGAGGATGCGATGAAAAAGGTTCTATCCCCACCTCTCGCATCAGCGGCGGCGGGAATTGCCGCGCCTAGTCTTGTTGCACAGGACCATACCCTGCCTGCCAGCTGGCGTGACTTTTTTGATCTGACCAAGCCGGGGGTTATCAGTCTGGTGGTATTCACCGGGCTGTGCGGCCTGCTGGCAGCGCCTGATCACATTCATCCGGTTTTGGCCTTTACCGCTATCCTGTGCATCGCCATGGGCGCGGCCGGGGCCGCGGCACTCAACCAGTGGTGGGAAGCCGATCTGGATGCCGGCATGAAGCGGACCGCCAAGCGCCCGCTGCCGGCTGGCCGCATGGACAAAATTTCTGCCCGCGATTTTGGCGTTGGCCTCTCGGCTGGCTCGGTCTTGATGATGGGGCTGGCGATTGGCTGGCTGGCTGCGGCGATCTTGGCCGTTTCGATTTTTTATTATGCGGTTGTCTATACGATTTGGCTTAAGCCGCGCACCCCGCAGAACATTGTGATTGGTGGCGGCGCTGGCGCTTTCCCGCCGCTGATTGGCTGGGTTGCGGCCACCGGGCACATCAGTGTGATGCCGATCGTGCTGTTTGCGATTATCTTTATGTGGACCCCGCCCCATTTCTGGGCGCTCGCGCTGTTTGTTCAGTCAGACTATGCCAAAGTTGGCATTCCGATGATGCCGGTGGTGGCCGGTGAAGCCTCTACCCGTAAACAGATTCTGGCCTATGCCGCGGTGCTTCTGCTGACCAGCCTGGTTCCTTGGGCGATTGGCGGTACGGGGGCGATATATGGCATCAGCGCCGCAGTGCTTTCTGGTGTCTTCCTCTTGCTGTCAGTCCGCGTCGGCTTACGCCGCAAGACGGGCGATGACGATACGATGAAGCCGGAAAAGCAACTGTTCGCCTATTCGATTATCTATCTGTTTGCGCTGTTCACGGCGCTGGTGGCGGATCGCCTTATCCCAGGCGCAGGAGCAATGGCATGACCGATCCAATCGATCCCGAAGTACAGCGCAAGCAGGTAATTGCCCAGCGCAACAAGGCGCTCGCCTTGGCTTTGGCCGGGCTGGTTATCCTATTCTTCCTGATCACGCTGGTGCGGGTGCGCGCCTGAGCCATGAACGCCGCCACCCTTCCTTCCACAAGTAAAAACCGCAAGGTTGCTATGCTTGCTGGCGGACTGGCGCTGGCTATGCTGGCGCTGGGCTGGGCTTCGGTGCCGCTCTATCGCATGTTCTGTCAGGCAACGGGCTGGGGCGGCACAACCCAGCGCGCGACCGAGGCACAGGCTGCCAGCGTAAAAGCCGTGGCCGATACGATTTCGGTGCGCTTTGATGCCAATGTCGATGCCAATGTGCCATGGCAATTCGCCCCGGAAAAGGTTTCGCAGGTAACCCACTTGGGCAGCCGCACCATGGCCATTTTCCGAGCCAAAAATATGTCAGACCACGCCATTACCGGCGAGGCCAGCTTTAACGTCTCACCTGACGAGGCGGGCAAGTATTTCACCAAAGTCCAGTGCTTCTGCTTTACCGAGCAAACGTTGCAGCCTGGCCAAGAAGTGCGCATGCCGGTGATCTATTATGTCGATCCCTCGATCGCACAGGATGGTGATGCCAAACAGGTTCAGCAGATTACTTTAAGCTATACGTTTCATCTTCGCAGCCCCTCCACCACAGCGGTTGGGGCAAAGCCGGTGGAACGGGTAGCGATCGCTAGGTAATATTGGGATTAACACGTTATATCCGGTAGGGGACTATCGGACGGATACAGCCGCGGAGACTATCAATGGCCGGAACCAAGACACACGATTTTCACATTCTGCCGCCAGATATCGTGCCTTTGCTCACGACGATTGGCGCACTGACCTTTACCACGGGCATGGTGCTGTTCATGCACGATCTGCCAGGCGGCAAGTACGTTCCGCTGATTGGCTTGATGGTCTTGTTCGCCAGCGTGTTCCAATGGTTCACCAAGATCGTGTCTGAAGCCCATGCGGGCGATCACACGCCAGTGGTGCAACTGCATCAGCGCTATGGCATGATCCTGTTCATTGCTTCGGAAGTCATGTTCTTCCTTGGCTGGTTCTGGGCCTTCTTTGACTTCTCGCTGTTTCCCTCGGACTTGGCGGAAGTGGTTGGCGGACAGTGGCCGCCAAAGGAATTGGAAGCGGTTCTGAATGCCTTTGACCTGCCTTTGATCAACACTCTGATCCTGCTCTGCTCGGGCACCACGCTGACTTGGGCGCACCACAGCCTGATCAGTGGTGATCGTGCTGCGGTGAAGACGGGTCTGTGGGCGACGGTTATTCTGGGCGTGCTGTTCTCGGCACTGCAGGCATTTGAATATGCCCATGCGCCGTTTGCCTTTGGCACCAACACCTATGGCTCGGCCTTCTACATGGCGACCGGGTTCCACGGCTTCCATGTGATCATCGGCACCATCTTCCTGATCGTTTGCCTGAAGCGCACCTACAACGGCGATTTCACGCCTAAGCAACACTTTGGCTTTGAAGCGGCTGCTTGGTACTGGCACTTCGTTGACGTGGTGTGGCTGTTCCTGTTTGTCTGCATCTATGTGTGGGGCAACTGGGGCTTCGCGGTCGAATAATGCCCGCACCGGAGCAACCGGAACTGAAAGGGCAGCCCGACTCAGGCGCAAAGTCTGAGGCCGAGGCTGCCCTTTTCGGTCTCTGCCCCTGCTGTGGGCATAAAGGTCTGTTTTCCGGGCTGACCCGCTTTGCCGATAATTGCAGCGGCTGCGGGCTGGATTACACCCAGTTCAATGTGGGGGATGGCCCTGCGGCTTTCCTGACCCTTATCATCGGGGGCGTGGTGGCCACTCTGGCTATCTTGCTGGAACTCAAAGCCCAGCCGCCGTTCTGGGTTCATGCCGTCTTGTGGATTCCGCTGACCTCTGGCGCGGTGATCTTTGGTCTGCGCGGGGCCAAGGCTTGGTTACTGGGCGCGGAATACCGCCGCCATGCGGGCGAAGGCCGCTTGAAGGATACGTGATGCGGCGCTTGCCCATTCTTCCCACATTGGTGGTGCTGGCAGCCGTGGCGGTGATGATCCGCCTTGGTCTGTGGCAAATTGACCGGCTGCATCAAAAGCAAAGCCTTCTGGCCAGCTATGCCGCAGCGCAGGCCGATACCAATCTGCACCCATGGGCAGGAAGCGGTGCGGCACCCAAGCCCTATAGCCGCGTTACGCTTGATTGTGTGCAGGTGCCCTCCGTTGCGGCGCAGGCGGGGCAGAACGCCCAGCATCAAGC
>JBEGLE010000129.1:0-4741 GCA_041183725.1 Pseudomonadota bacterium
TGGGCCTCGACAAAGGCATCCATGCTGATCTGCGCCGCCGCTTAGAAGACCGATCCTTTGCGGGCGTTGCAGCGCGCAAGGAGTTGCTGACCAAAGCCTTGCAGCAAATTGCCAAAATACCAAACGATAACCTTGATGCACCAACGCGAACCAGCTTGGCCGTGATTGAAAGCGCTTTCCGCACCGCTCTGGATGGCTTTGCCCTGCCCTATGGGGATGTCGCCATCGGCGGCTGGCGCAACACGCCCTATGTCGTCATCCAGAACGTTGGCGCCTATCTTGATACGCCGCGCTTTTTGGATGGGGACCATCCGATCCATACCGCTGAAGATGCCGAAGCCTATCTCGCGCGGTTGGCGCAAATGTCATCGCAGCTTGACGGCGAACGGGAACGCATGATTGCGGCAACCGATCTGGGTCTGGTTCCACCTGATTATCTGCTCGACAAAGCTATCGCCCAAATGAATCGCAGCCTGACCGATGCAGGGCAAGGCAACAGCGGTATGGTCCATTCACTCGCCAGCCGAACCGCAGCCATTCCCGGAGATTGGCAAGCACGTGCCCAGCACATCGTAAGCAACAGCGTTGCACCCGCGTTGCAAAGGCAACTAAGCGAACTGCAACGCCAACGATCCAAGGCCACGTCTGAGGCCGGCATGTGGTCACGCCCGCATGGCGAGGAATGGTATGCTTGGGGCCTGTGTGCGAGCACCACCACCCATCGCACGCCGCAAGAATTGCACGCCATGGGCAAGGCCCAATTGGCCGAACTCCAGGCTCGCATGGAGCCAATCTTGCGCAAATTGGGCTATACATCCGGCACGATTGGTCAGCGCATGAAGGCCTTGGCAGCCGATACGCGGTTCAAATTTCCAGAAAATGACGAGGGTCGCGCCCAGATTATCGGCCTGATGCAGGATCGCATCGCCTTTATCCGCACCAAATTACCGCAAGCATTCCGCACTTTAGTGCCGGGGCGGCTCGACATCCGCCGCTTGCCCCCAGCAGAAGAAGCAGGCGCGCCCAATGCCTATGGCGGGGCGGGGTCTATCGACGGCGCGATACCCGGTAAGGTTTGGGTCAATTTGGGCGATACCAGCCGCCACAGCCGCTTTTCTGTACCCGATCTGGTGTTTCACGAAGGCATTCCCGGCCATGTCTGGCAGGGCGAATATGCCAACCGCCTGCCCCCGATCCGCTCGATCCTGGCCTTCAATGCCTATTCCGAAGGGTGGGCGCTTTATGCCGAGCAATTGGCCGATGAATTGGGCGCCTATGACGATGATCCCGTGGGTAGATTGGGCTATCTCCAAGGTCTGTCATTCCGCTGCTGCCGCTTGGTCGTCGATACAGGTATGCACGCTATGCGGTGGAGCCGCGCCCAAGCACAACAGTGGTTTGCCGAGGCCAACGGATCTGGCCTTGCCGAATTGGCGCCAGAGATTGACCGCTATTGTTCATGGCCGGGCCAAGCCTGTGGTTATAAAGTGGGACACAGCGAGATAAATGCGCAGCGCCAGCGCGCGATGGCGGCGCTGGGGTCACGCTATGATCTACGCGATTTTAATCAGGCCGTGGTTGGTGGCGGCAATGTGCCCATGGATGTACTGGCGGCAAACGTCAGCCACTATATCGCTCTGACAGCGGCTTGATCCAAAACGAAACAGGGGGCCGTTAAGGCCCCCTGTCTGCATAGTCTTATCCTTGGTTTCCCAAGGCGATAGCTTCAGGCTGCAACCGGTGCCGCAGCCAGAACGCTAGCATCAACGTGATCGGCAAATTGCGCAAAGTTATCAACGAACTTGCGGACCAGTTCCTGCGCTGTCTTGTCATAGTCTGCGGCATCAGCCCAAGCGCCACGCGGATCGAGCAGCTTGCTGTCCACGCCAGAGACTTCCACCGGATATTCAAAGCCGAAGTTCGCATCCTTGCGGAATTCAGCATTATTCAGGCTGCCATCCAATGCCGCATTAAGCAGGGCACGCGTAGCCTTGATCGGCATGCGCTTAATGCCTTCCATAGTCGCCTTGCCGCCTGACCAACCGGTGTTAACCAGCCAGCACTTCACACCACCCTTGGCGATCCGCTCCTTGAGCAGGTTACCATAGACCGAGGGGTGACGCGGCATAAAGGGGCCGCCAAAGCAGGTTGAGAAGGTCGCTTCCGGTTCGGTCACGCCGATTTCCGTGCCGGCAACACGAGCGGTGTAGCCCGAGAGGAAGTGATACATCGCCTGTTCTGGGGTCAGCCGCGCGATCGGCGGCAGAACACCATAGGCATCAGCCGTCAGGAAGATCAGGTTTGCCGGAACCGGCCCAAGATTATCATCCGAAGCATTAGGGATAAAATCAATCGGATAAGAACCGCGGCTGTTTTCAGCCAGACTGTTATCATCCAGATCAATTTCGCGGGTAACCGGATCGATAACCACGTTTTCCAGAACCGTGCCAAAACGCTTGGTCGTGGCGAAAATCTCCGGCTCGGCCTCTGCCGAAAGGCGGATCATCTTGGCGTAGCAACCGCCTTCAAAATTGAAGACTGCGGTGTCTGACCAACCATGCTCGTCATCACCGATTAGCGTTCGGCTGGCATCGGCGGAAAGCGTCGTCTTGCCGGTTCCCGAGAGACCAAAGAACACCGCTGTCTTGCCATCCGGACCAATATTGGCCGAGCAGTGCATCGGCATGATGCCCTTGGCTGGCAGCAGGTAGTTGAGAATGCCAAACACACTCTTCTTCATTTCGCCAGCATAGGCGGTGCCGCCAATAAGGATCAGCTTTTCCGAGAAGTTCACAGCGATCACCGTTTCAGAACGGCACCCATGGCGTTCCGGATCAGCACGGAAGCTGGGCAGATCAATGATGGTATATTCTGGCACGAAGCCTTGAATTTGCGATGCTTCGGGGCGCACCAGAAGAGTGCGGATGAACAGGTTATGCCAAGCCAATTCGTTGATCACGCGCACGTTAACGCGGTTTTCAGCCTGCGAACCACCGAAGAGATCCGCGACATAAAGGTCTTTCTTGTCACCCAAAGCCGCAAGAAAATCAGCCTTCAGTGCCGCGAAATGCGCTTCTGACATGGCGACATTGGTCTTTCCCCACCACACGGTGTTTTCGGTAAGCGCATCCCGAACGATGAACTTATCTTTGGCCGAACGGCCGGTGTGCTTGCCGGTTGCAACGACGAACGGACCATCCTTAGCCAAAACGCCTTCGCCATTGCGCACGGCATGTTCAACCAAGGGCGCGGTGCCAAGGTTTGCATGAATGGTCGCACTAGTGTTGATGCCCTGTTTGTCGAGCGAATAGGAAAGCGTGGACAAGATCGTCTCCTGAAAGCACACGGCGCTGCAGAAGTGCCCGCAACGCGTAATTGAATAGGTATGCAAGATTCGTCGGGCGCATAGTCGACAGGCAGCCTTGCGTCAAATTGCCCGGCAGATAAATTGTAGTTTAGGCCGCAGCGGAGCAAAACTAATTTGAAGAGCCTGCGCATATGATTGTCAGGGCTGCATGGCTGCGCTAACCCCACTTTCCGCCAACCACAGGTCTCCGCCCGTATGGACGCCACCAGCGATACCTCTGCCCCGATAATGCCCCCCGCGCGCCAAGTGATCGCGCTGGTTGACGATGATCGCAATATCCTCACCACGGTTTCGATTGCGCTTCAGGCCGAAGGCTTTGCCACGCGGGTCTATGCCGATGGCCAAACAGCACTGAAATCATTGCTGGAAAATCCACCCGATCTGGCGATTTTCGACATCAAGATGCCGCGCATGGATGGGCTGGAACTGCTGAAAGCCTTGCGTGAAAAATCGTCGCTGCCCGTCATCTTCCTCACTTCTAAGGATGAAGAACCGGACGAGGCTTTGGGACTGGCTTTGGGGGCAGATGATTATATTGCCAAGCCATTCAGTCAGCGTCTGCTTACGGCCCGCATTCGCGCCATCCTGCGCCGCTATGAATTATCGCAGCAAATCCCTGGCGGCGAAGCGGGAGACCCTTTACCTGAACTGGTTCGTCGGGGGCGGTTAGAGATTGACCCTGCCCGCCATCATGTAACCTGGGACGATAAGCCCGTTTCGCTTACCGTTACCGAGTTTTTGATCCTTGAGGCGCTCGCCATCCGGCCCGGTGTGGTCAAAAGCCGCAACCAATTGATGGATGCGGCCTATAGTGACGATATCTTCGTCGATGATCGCACCATCGACAGCCACATTAAGCGTCTGCGTCGCAAGTTTCGCGCCGTTGATAACGATTTTGCTGCGATAGATACACTTTACGGGGCAGGTTACAGCTTTTCCGATGGTTGACTATGATCTGGCTGCCCCAGCTGAACGGCTATTCTGGACCCGCCGTCTGGCGCTAACCACCCGCATTCTTGCGGTGAATCTTATCGCCCTAAGCCTTTTGGCGGGCAGTTTGTTCTATCTCGATTCCTATCGCAACCAATTGCTAGCCGAGCGGGCAAAGCTGGCCCAATCCGAAGCCCAGATTATCGCGGATGCTTTGGCGGAAACACCAAGAAGCGAGCGCGCACCGCTGCTGGCCCGCATCGGCAGCGAGCAACAATTGCGCCTACGCCTCTATGATGCCCGCGGACATCAGATCACGGACAGCTTCTTGCTGGCTGATCCCAGCTTTCGCTTTGCTGATCCGTCACAGGCACCCTGGGCACTGCGCATGGCCCGAGTTCTGGATCGCGGTACGGACTTCATCTTAGGCGCCCCTGGCATCCC
>JBEGLE010000130.1:0-9687 GCA_041183725.1 Pseudomonadota bacterium
GTGGAAGGCGAACGGACCTATGACATCGTAATCAAAGGCGGGACAATCATAGATGGCCTGCTAACCCCGCGGTACCGGGCCGATATTGGGGTGAAAGATGGCAAGGTTGTCGAGATCTCAGGTCATATCGCCAGCGAGCGCGCCGAACAGGTGATTGAGGCTCAGGGCAAAATTGTTGCCCCTGGTTTTGTTGACCTTCATACCCATTACGACAGCCAAATTTTCTGGGATCCGTGGTGCACCATGTCGGGTTGGCACGGGGTTACCAGCGTGGTTATTGGTAATTGTGGCTTTGGCTTTGCCCCCTGCAAGCCCGAAGACCGTGAAAGAACTATGCTTTCACTGGTGCGTAACGAAGCAGTGCCACTGGAAACCATGCGCCAAGGTATGCCTTGGGATTGGGTTAGTTTTCGGGAATACCTTGATAGCGTTGAACGCACACCAAAGGGCGTCAATGTCATGTCTTTCGTCCCGCTGGCCCCGCTCTATGGCTATGTGGTAGGCACAGATGAAGCCAAAAAGCGGGCCGCGACCGACGCAGAGATGGACCGCATGTGCGAACTGCTTGTCGATGGCATGGAAGCTGGCGGCTGCGGTTTCAGCGCCCAAATCTTGGGAAGCGAGGGCAATGTCCAGCTAGATTTTGATGGTACGCCAATGGTAACTGACACCATGAGTGAGCGTGACCTAACCGCTTTCTGCCACGCCATGGCCAGCCTTGGGCGCGGAGTTACGCAATTGACTGGCGAGCTTGAAACAGCGGAAATCATGGCCCGCGAAAGTGGCCGCCCAGTGATCTGGAATGCCTTGTTGGCCGAGGGCGCGCTTAACCAGCATGGTGGCATGAGAGTAACCCCAAAGACTGCGATAGACCGGTTAAAGCACTTAAATGAAGACCTGGGCCTTCGCGTATTCGCCCAAGCGCTAACCACCAATTTCGCCTCGCAGTTTACCTTTGAGGATTACAATCTTGCCGATGCTATTCCCATCTGGAAAGAAACCTGCATGGGAACGATGGCCGAAAAGATGGCCAAGTTCCAAGACCCTGTGCGCCGCAAACAATTGAAAGCACTTCACGATGAACGCGGTGGACTGTTTGCTGCAGGCTATGTGGTTGATGATATAAAGGTCGGATGGATACCACTTGATGTGCCGAACGGGCTGGCACTTCAGGATCGATACGAAGGCTATACCATTGGCGAGATTGCCCAGCGCGAAAACAAGCATTCGCTTGATGTGCTGCTTGATATTGCGGTTTGGGGCGAACTGAAAAGTGGTTTCGAAACCAAGATAATTTTGACACCGCCAGAGTCGATGAAGGAGATCGCCAACTCCTCTGTTGCCTTGCCGGGGGTCAGCGATGGCGGAGCCCATACCAAATTCGTCACCACGGGGCGCTACCCCACTGAACTGCTTGGCTATTGGGTGCGCGAACATAACATCATGTCCCTAGAACAAGCGCATTGGCGCCTATCTGCCCTGCCAGCCCAGGCAGCAGGCTTGAAAGGGCGCGGCTCTATAGCTGAGGGCATGCCAGCTGATATCATTATCTATGATTACGAAGCTCTGGATAGCTTGCCGCAGGAACGGGTGTGGGACTATCCAGCTGGCGAATGGCGGCTGATCCAAAAAGCCAAAGGCTATGACTACATAATGGTGAACGGGGTGATCACCTTTGTGAATGGCGAATGCACCCAAGCAACACCCGGCCGCTTGCTGCGGCATGGCAACGCATAATCGAGGGGAAGGTCAGATGAACGTAATCACGCCCAACCGTTTCGGACCAATTTTCGATGCCGACCACCATTACTGGGAAAGCAGCGATGCCTTCACCCGCTACCGCGACCCCAAATTTCGTGATCGTGGGGTGCGGATCGTCGAACATGAGGGCCAACAGCGCTATTTCGTCGGTGACAAGCTTCATCCGACCCTGCCCGGCCCCGGCGATGTTCATGGCCGCCCGGCCCCCGGCATTCTATTTGACTATTTCGCCGGGCGCGAAGCCATCGATCCTGCCAAACATGGCTATACTGAAAATCCTGCCGATCATCCCGAATGGTTCAACCGCGATGCGCGGCTGAAATCAATGGATCAGCAAGGGGTTGAAGCTGTCTGGATGTTCCCATCACACGGTGTGTGCATGGAAGGTCCTATGCAGCCCGATACCGAAGCTGCGCTTCACATTTTGTCTGGTTTTAACCGCTGGATCCACGACGAATGGGGCTTTGCCTATCAAAATCGGATCTATGGCGTGCCGTTCCTGAGCCTGTCAGACCTTGATTTGGCCATTGCTGAGCTAGATTGGGTGATGCAGCGCGGGGCGCGGGTCATTTCGATCCGCAATGGCCCTGCCTATACCGCTGCTGGTAACAAGTCTCCGGCTGACCCAATGTTTGATCCCTTTTGGGCCCGGGTTGAAGAAGCTGGGCTGGTAGTGACCGTCCACGCGGGTTTTGATGATGGCTACACCGGAATCGACAAAGCGGTTGGCCAAGTGTGGGGGATGAATCACGACGACACCCAGCTTTCAAGCCATGTTGCAGGTGGCATGACCTTTGACACCCAGTTGGTGTGGATGATGATGAAAAAGCGGTTGGTGCATGATTTTGCCGCAGTAATCATCGCCCACGGGCTATTCGAACGCTTTCCGCGTTTAAAAATGGCTTTCATCGAAAACGGGGCGCTATGGGTAGGTCCTTTGCTTCACGATCTGCATGTTGTTCACATGCAGAACAAAGGCATGTTTGGCAGCAACCCGGTGGATCAGTTCCACCGCAATTGCTGGGTCGCGCCTTTTGTAGAAGACGATGTCAGCGAATTGGCCAAACACATTCCGGTTGAACGCATCCTGTTCGGATCCGATTGGCCTCATGCCGAAGGGCTAGCCTTGCCGGCTGACTATTACGAAACCCTATCCAGCTTTTCCGATGCCGCCGTAAGACGAATTATGGCGGAAAATACCCGCGAATTAACCTTAGCATAATTGCGCCAAGCGCTCGCCTTGCCGCGTACTAACCCTGTTGCGCTGGCAAGTGGGGCAGGCGATAGATGCCGCACGCCCTTTACAAGCCTCTATCGGACTTTCTAGGGCTGCGTTTCAAATCCTTTCGTCAGAGTATCCCTGCCATGCACCCGCGACTTCATGCCGAATCCCAGCCCAATAAGCCCGCAATTATCATGGCGGAAAGCGGCGAGATGGTTACCTTCGCGCAACTAGAACAGCGCGCCAATCGTGGTGCTCACGCCTTGCGCCAACTGGGTCTGAGCAATGGTGATACGGTGGCGATTGCCTGTGATAATCGGCTGGAGTTTTTCGATGTCTATTGGGCGGCACAGCGCTCTGGGGTAATCTTGGTACTGCTCTCTGCACGGCTTAAAATCGATGAAATCGCCTATATTGTGAACGATAGTGGCGCAAAAGTGTTGTTGGTATCCGATGCCATGGCGGACACCGCACGGGCCGTTGCTGTTGACCGCGCCGCTATGCCCCATCTGCAGCAGATTGTTACCATCGGCGCGGTGGACAATCTAACACAATGGGAGGCACTTTGCGCCAAACAGCCCTCTACACCAATTGCCGATGAGGAAATTGGTGGCCGCATGGTCTATTCCTCCGGCACAACCGGGCGGCCCAAAGGGATCAAATTCGCCGCGGCCACTGGCACACCAATCCAACCCAATCCCGGCGCTATGTTGTTCGAGAGGCTTTATGGCTTGAATGGGGATACGACCTACCTATCGCCTGCTCCGCTCTATCACAGCGCGCCAATGGGTATGACTGCAGGTATGCAAGCGGTGGGTGGCACCGCCGTGGTTATGCCCAAGTATGATCCAGAGGCCTATTTGCGCGCTATTGAGCGCTGGAAAATAACGGCCAGCATGGTCGTCCCCACGATGTTTATTCGCCTGCTTGGCCTGCCCGAAGATGTACGGCAGCGGTATGACCTCTCCTCGCTCAAAACCGTGATCCATGCTGCCGCGCCCTGCCCCATGCCGGTAAAGCAGGCGATGATTGACTGGTTTGGGCCGATTATCGAAGAATTCTATGCTGGTTCAGAAGGCAATGGCCATGTCACCATCAGCAGCGAAGAATGGCTGGAGCGGCCAGGCTCGGTAGGCCGGGCCGTGGTCGGCAAGATTCACATATGTGATGATCAGGGCGATGAACTGCCCCAGGGTGAAACCGGAACCATTTATTTCAGCGGGGGCAAGCCGGTCAGCTATCACAACGATCCGATTAAAACCGCCTCGGCCCACAACCCCAAGCATCCCGAATGGTCGACTATGGGAGATGTGGGACGGATTGATGATGCAGGGTACCTGTTCCTATCTGATCGCAAGGACTTCATGATCATTTCGGGCGGAGTAAACGTCTATCCGCAAGAGGTTGAAAATCTGCTCATTACCCATCCCGCCGTGGCCGATGCTGCGGTGTTTGGTGTGCCCAATCCCGCTTTTGGCGAAGAGGTCAAAGCGGTTATCCAGCCACGCAACTGGGACGCTGCCTGCGATGGCTTGGCGCAAGAGTTGATCAACTGGTGCCGCGAACGCCTGGCCGATGTTAAATGCCCGCGCAGTATCGATTTTGAACGCGAATTGCCCCGCGCTGAAACCGGCAAGCTATACAAAAAAGAACTAAAGGCGCGTTACTGGCCAGCCGCTTAATCCAACCCATTGCCCTTATACCGTAAAGGCATAAAAGCCATGATCCGGACACTTCCACCGCAAGCCCCCACAACCTTGTCAGCCGCCTTTGCCCATATCAACCAGGTCACTGCACCAAGCGTGGAGGATCTGAAGATCATGGTGCTGCTGGAGGCTGCCGGTCTCGAACTATACCGCACTTTGGCCGCCGGCACTAACAATCCCGCGGTCGCGGCTCTGCTTGAGAACAACGGCCGTGAAGAAATGGCCCACGCACATCGTGTGGCCAAAGCTATTCTGGCGATCAGTGGTGAGGCTTATCCCCCACCCGAGTTAAGAGACAATCCTTATCTGACTGAAGCCCTGCCGCAGATGCCCGTCAGCGCAGAAAGACTGACCGGTCTGGCCCACGGCGAATTTGCTGGCGAGACACTTTACGAAACCTGGGCTGCCAACACTCGCAATGAAGAGGCCGCCCGCCAGTTCCGTCAGAACGGCAAAGAAGAAACCGAGCACGCCAAACGCCTGCTCGAAGCGGCAGCCTTGCTCGCTGCCTGATACTATTCGCGCGGGGCGCGACTGTCTTCGATCGCTTCCAGTTGCCGCCAGATACGCTGATCCAGCGCTTTGGCCGCTTCGCTGCCAAGACTTTCCAGCTCAATTTGGGCTATGACCAATAGGCCGCGAAGACGATGGTTCTCGGCATCAAGCACGCTGACTTTCAAACCTGGATCCGCCGAGATTGAAGCCGCTTGCATCTGCGATGCCAGTGGCACGTTCAACAAAGGCGCGGCAGCGCCTAGCAAGGCACGGATAGCAGCATTTTCCGTAACCCGCAGTTCGGTTGCATCATCCACTCCATTTGCACAGATACGCAGTAACAAACCCGAAAGCCGCGCCATCTGAGCCGCAAAAGGGTCGCTAATCGCCGGACCGATCCGATCCCGCAACAATTCATCGATGCCGTGCAAGGCATTTTCGATTGTCAGGTTCATCCCATCGCTCCGCGTTCGCGCATCATTTTAAGGATCAGGTCGCGATGAAAATGCCCCCCCCGGATGCCGGATAAGGCAATGGTCATCTCACGATTTTTACCCGAAGCAAAACTAGTAGCCGCAGTAGTCCAGATCACACAGGCCTTTACGGCTGAGAATAATTGCCACCAACCGAGAGCCTGCCGATCAAGCGCAGAGCCACTGGCCGCTTCCCATAACGCCAGACCATCCTCTAGCGGCAAGTGACGGGTGATCGGCCAGAACGGATCAATCGCCCAGGTAACATCCTCGAGGGGATCGCCGATATGGCACATTTCCCAGTCTAAAATCGCGCTGATCTGGCCATCAGGAGTGAAAAGAAAATTGCCTGAACGATAGTCACCATGGACAATGGCAGGCTTAACCGGTTCGGGTGGCGGATTGTGGCGCAGCCATCGTATGGCCCCTCGCACCGCTGGCTCGATCACTGCCTCGCCTTCATCCAGAATGTCTTCCCAACGATCCAGCTCCAGCGCCCAAAAGCCGCTAGTCACCATTCCATTTCGCAAACTTTCCAGTCCAACCGCGCGATGATCAATGGCCGCAAGCCGGCCCAAAATCGTCCAGAACTGCTGGCCGATAGTGGTGCCATGCCCATCGTAGGGATCATTGGGAGCGAACGGTGAGCCCGGCTTACCCGGGCACATGTCCATGATAAAAAATGGACGGTCCAGCCAAACGGGATCCAATTCCAGGAAATAGACACCTGGAATAGGTAAGTCCTGCCCAGCCAGTGCCTGATAGACATTGTATTCCAGATCTCGTTCGGCGACCACCAGACCAGCCGGGGCATCACGGCGCAAGATGAGGCGGCGCTCTATCGCTTGGCCAGCTTCTTGCCAGCACCCCCGAAAGCGGAAGGTTTCCTGGCTGCTACCGCCATAAATCCGCGCCAGTTCATCCACCACAAAAGCACTGGCTGCAGGCATGGCATGGGCCAAGTAGGCCGCGATCCGTTGCTCCAACATGGTCATGGAACCTCAAACATACTGGTCAAATTTGAGGGGACATGGCGGCCAAGAACAATCGATTCGAAACACCCCTGGCCCTTGAGAACCGCGCCATCCGGTGTGGTCATTGCCAGTTGGGCAAAGGCCTGTGGGTGCTCATAGCGCGAACCATACGCCACCCCGGCACAACTGGGGATTTCATCATAACCCACAGCAAGCGGCCCTTTATTCAGCCCATGCGCCCAATCGGGGTTCATATAGCCAATGCCAGACAGATAGAATCGTGGCCCAGCGGCAATGTTGATGCGATATTCGCCGCCAGCCTCATCACGCGCGGTCACTACGCCGCTGGCCGGGAAACGGGTTCCAGGGACAAATTCCACGCTCAAGCGGGCTCCGTGCAGATGTTCTACCGCTCCGCCATCACGCACCATCACCAAGCCCAGATTCCACACTTTGCCATCCCCATCTTCGTTGACGAAGAAATGAACAATCCGGTCTTCAAAATGGGCAGGAAGCCAATACCACCATACCTGAAATTCGGCCTGAGTAACTGGCACCTGCGGATCGCGCAGGCCAACATGGCGGACACCCCAGGACCGGTCACGGGTGCCCAGCGTGACAGCCGGGTCTAATTCAATTTCCCGCCCGCCTGCCTTGATCCAACCAGACCATCGGCCCAACTGGGTCATCCGGGTGATGTCTTGGATAATGCGCGGCCCATTGCGCTTGATAGTGCGCGGCTCCTCAATTGGCGCGTGCCGGCCGGTAATCAGCAAATCAGCTGAAATGCCGTGCTCATTATCTTCAACTGATACCCGCAAGGTCTGCAATGGCTCAACCACTTGGACCCTGATCGGCCCTACTTGGGTGTCCATCCGCTCCATATGCAAATGGCGCGAGGCATGCAGGTTATACTGCACATCGCCAATCCGCACCGCAAAGGCCGCATCCATAATATTTAGATGCGGATAGACACCCAGGGCTGCGGCAAAATAAATTTCGCCATCAACCGAATAGCCGTTGAAGAAATAACGGTCGTAAAAATTGCGGTCGGTGCCAGAAAAAGCGATCGGATCTGGCGTTTGGTGAATGGGATAGTCGTCCCCTTTGGTTAGCACGGCTCAGCCCCCTCAGCGAATTTCAAAGAATTGATAAGCAAGTGTTCCACCATCGGCATCCAGTGTTAGTTGGCCTTTGCCTGCCGCTTGCACTGCATTTAACCAAGCATATCGTGGATCACCCGTTTCAAAAACCGGCGCGGCATAAGCAAACATACCCGTCGCAGGGCTCGTCATATCAAGCCGGCCACCATAGCTCATAAAAATCAATGCATCATCGTGTGTCCGCAGCGTCAGCCGGGCATCAATCACACCGACAGCCCCATTGGTGATCATCCAATCGCCCGCAGCCGGCCCTGCCAGGGAGGCGTTAAGCCGCTCGCCCGCCACATTCGCTTCGCGGATTGCCCCAACAAAGCGTGAGCCTGTCGGGCCTGCGCCCACGTTCAGGCTAGTCGCGAGGGACAGGGTCATGGTGAACAGGGGGACAAATTCGATCATGCTATTTTCTCCAGAGTCTCAACAGCCTAATTTCGCGGTCTAGTCTCAGCGGCCTGTCCACACTGGCTCACGCTTTTCCAGGAAAGCACGCGGACCTTCCTTGAAATCCTCTGTCTTGCGCAGGGCAATCATCCGGTTGGCAACAAACGCCCGGCCTGCACCATCGGGTTGGTTATAGCTTTCTTTAGCTGCGGATAGGGTATGCTGCACCGCCAATGGCGCATTGGCTGCAATAGTCTCAGCCAACTCAAGTGCCGCGGCTAAGGCTTCACCCGCTGGGACCAAACGATTCACCAAGCCAAAGCGATAGGCAATAGAGGCATCGAAACTGTCGCCAGTTGCCAACATTTCATAGGCAATATTGCGCGGCACGGCATTGACCAATCGGTGAACGCCCCCAGCCCCGGCCATCAGTCCGCGCTTGGTTTCGGGCAAGCCGAACTTGGCGGTTTCGGATGCTACGATCATATCGCAGGCTAGGCACATTTCTGCGCCTCCGGCCAAAGCCATACCTTCGACCACAGCGATCCACGGTGTCTGCCGAGCAATATAGACAAAACCACCAAATCCGCCGGTGGTCGTATCCAGTTCACGCCCCCGGCCCGCCGCTATGGCTGCCAAATCGGCCCCAGCACAGAACACACGCGGTTCGCTGGAGTTCAGCAGGACAACCCGGATTTCGGGATCATTTTCCACTTTGTTAACAATTGCATCCATCGCCTTGGCAATTTCAGGGCTGATAGCATTGCGCTTGTCTGGGCGGTTGAGGGTCACCAGCGCAATATGCGTGGTGAGCATTTTAAACAGAACCTGTTCTTCGGCGGCAGGACTATCAGACATGGTTGGCTCCGCTGTATAATTGTGAGTTAAGCATCTAAAATAATGACCGAGCGTGCAATCGCCCCAGTGCGCATATCGTCAAAGGCTTCGTTGATTTCGCTTAAAGGACGGCGACGCGAGATCATTTCGTCGAGTTTCAGACGGCCATCCAAATAAAGATCGATATAGCGCGGAATATCTATGGCATTTCGCACTCCGCCCATCATCGATCCCTGAACCCGCTTTTCACGCAAAAAGGCCAGAGCTGGCAATTCTATCTTCAAATCATAGCGGGCAGCGCCAACAATAGTTTCCAGCCCCCCCTTGGCCAGCATGGCAAAGCCATCCTCGATCGTTTGCTTCAAGCCAATCGCCTCAATCACATGATCAACACCGCGGCCCTTGGTCAGCGCCATAACCTGTTCAACCACATTGCCTTGCGATCCATCGATCACATCTGTGGCACCAAAGGTGCGGGCCAGTTCAAGCTTAGAGGCAACGCGGTCAATTGCGAAAATCTGGCCTGCTCCGGCCATTACTGCCCCGTTGATCGCTGCAAGGCCAACCCCGCCGCAGCCAATCACTGCCACGCTCTCTCCCGGGCGCACCGCCGCCGCGCGAATAGCCGCGCCTAGTCCGGTAGTAACCCCGCAACCGATAAGGCAGGCGCGATCAAAT
>JBEGLE010000131.1:0-14502 GCA_041183725.1 Pseudomonadota bacterium
GTTCTAAACCCTGCAAGTGCGATGCGAGGTTTGGGTTTAAACCATAAATAGTTAAAAAAATGTTAACGCATCTAAGTCTGTGCTAGCAGCTGAAGTCTACTAAAAAATGATGAAAAACAAATGATTGGTTAGAAGTTGGGGGCAAGCACTAAGTTACCTTATGTTATTTAGCTCTTCATCTAACATTATCGACACTCTACATTCATCGGGAAAACTCTCATTAATCCAGCGGTTTTCAACCGTTTGCAGGATGCGCGTCACTTCTGGGCCAGCTTTTACGCCGCGCGCGATAATCTGACCGCCTTTTAGCGGAAAAGTGGGAATTACCCAATCGCTCAGGCCTGCGGTGTCGCCCCCACTAAGCAATAGGCGATCAAGTGCTTCATCAAGCCCCAAGCGATAGATAAGCGCATGGGGCGCACCAGTTGTGCCGCTTGATCGCTGTGCGGCAGTGGTCAGGCGCTTTTTTTGCGCGCCTGATAAGCGAAAGCGCGCTGCCACGGTATTTGCCAGGTGTGTGTCGGCCGGAAGCAAAGCGGCGAGACGTCGCAGCGGATCTGGCCCTATGGCCTGACGCTGTTCTTCAGAAATCAGAGTAGATAGGGCTGGCGGATTGGCTTCGGGCAGTATTACCGCCAGAATATCCAGTTGCGCCATGCGGGTGACAGTACTGGCCGGATCGGGGAGTGCTAGCAGATACAACAATTCCATGCCAATCCGCTCAGATGAGAGCTTATTGAGCTCTATAGCAAGATTTCCGCACGATTGTTCTGCTTCTTGATCAGCAGGTTGTGAGCCAAATCTTGCCTGGAACCTGAAGTATCGCAATATTCGCAAGTGGTCTTCGCGGATGCGCTGAGCGGCATTACCAATAAAACGCACACGCCGCTCTGCCAGATCATCTAGCCCGCCAAAGTAGTCAAAAATCTCGTTGGTTAGAGGGTCGGCATAAAGCGCGTTGATCGTGAAATCGCGCCGAGCGGCATCGTCTTGCCAATCATCGGCAAAAGCCACGGTGGCGCGACGACCATCGGTGGAGACATCACGGCGCAGGGTTGTGATCTCTACTGGACCTGACGGGATAATGGCGGTGATCGTGCCATGCGCAATCCCCGTTGGGATGCACCGGATGCCCGCGGCGTTGAGGCGAAGCATAACCGCCTCTGGCCGCAGCGGGGTGGCGATATCGATATCTTTTACTGCCAGACCCAACAGCGTATCGCGCACGGCACCGCCGACATAGCGGGCTTGGCCTTGGCCCAAAGCCGCGATCAGCGCGATCAGATCAGCTTTGCGGGTCCAGTCTGCTGCAGGGAGGTGTTTAACCATACCAGTTCAACCGTTTGGAAAGATTGACGATCAGCGCGGCCGTTACTCCCCAGGTAACATGCTCCTGCCATGGAATTTCATAATAGGGCCTTTTGCCGCCAGACCAATCAGCCCAGCGTTCGTGGTGGTTTTCCGGGGCAAGCATATGCGAAACCGGTGCTTCAAACCACTGGGCAACTTCGGTGGGATTGGGGGTTATGGCGATGTCATCAGGAACGGTGGCCAAAATGGGCGTGATTTCATAGCCTGAATGGGCGCGGTATATATCGCCTTTGCCAACCACTTTCACCAGATCGGGGCAAATTCCCAGCTCTTCCCACGCCTCGCGCAGGGCGGCTTGTTCGGGGGTTTCGCCGGGATCAATCTTACCGCCGGGAAAGGCGATTTGCCCGGGATGGGCGCGCATGTGTGACGGGCGGTGGAGCAGTAACATGCCGGGATTGGGGCGTTCTGTCATGGCAATCAGCACGGCAGCGGGGCGAAATTCGGTGACCGAAGCTGCGCTCCAATCCTCAAAAAGCAGGGGCGGGGGCGAGCCATCATAACCGTCGCGATGGAGCTGGGAGAGGTGTTGGTGGAGATTTTTCATGCTGGGACCAGCGAAAAAGATGTGCCCTGGCTGGTCACGGTTAAATTATCACTCTCAAGAGCAATTTCAATCAGTTGAGCATAAGTGCTACGATTGAGTCTGGCTTCGCAGCCATGGCGAACTGCCAAATACAAGGCGGGTACATCGGCATTGCCCCTTGCCGTAATCGGGTTTGCTGGGCCTGCCAGCACCGTATCATCGGTGTTGAGCCGAAAAGCGAGAGCGCCATTCTGCTTCACCACATCCACGGCGATAAAGGCGGCATCATCCACCGCGATGGCGAGCATCTCATGCGGGGTGACCAGCCAGTGTTGGCCAGCCGCATCACGGCGAAGCAGCGCGGAGAAGGCCCGCACCATGGCCGGACGGGTGATCTCCCCACCTTGGTGATACCATTTGCCATCAGCGGCCACGCGCATTTCGCTATCGCCGCGGTGATCCGGATGCCAGTTTTCCACCGGCGGTAGCTTGCGCCCCTTCGCCAAGGCGGCGATCTCTGTCAGCGACAGGCCAGCAAGGTTGGGGGGCGGATCATAGGGCATCGAACATGCGATGCCAGATCAGCTTAGCCGCGCCAAGGCCCCAGCATACCCTTTTCCGGTAGCACGGCGGGGTTATCGCAGCGTACCAGCAGGCGTTGCTGGTCATAAGGGCCGGGCAGCCCCCAGCCGCTTGTGTGCTGATTGGTAAAGCCCCAGAAGCGGCCATAGTATTCTGGATCGCCGATCATAACCTGCGGCAGCGGGGCGCGCGGATCGATGGCGGTCAGGCTGGCGGTCATCAAGGCTTGACCATAACCGGCCCCTTGCTGTTCGGGCAGAACGGCCACGGGGCCGACCATGATCATCGGCACCCGCTTGCCCTCTGGTGTGGTGAGTGCCACCGGCCAGCACTGGATTGTACCCACCAATTGGTCATCGGCATTCAACGCCGCAAACGACAGGGCGGGCAGCCAATCGGTGCCTTCGCGTACTTTGTATGCCGTACGCTTTTTGCGTTCGGGTTCAAAAGCGCGATCGAGCAGTTCTTCGATGAAGGCGCTGTCGACTTGATCAAGGGGAATAAGGTTGGCCATTGGCGGCGGCCGATAGGCGAGGGGGCCGCTGCTGGCAATCGACAGGTGGAAAAGCAAGGCGCTGCGCTTGCCCGGAATGGGATCGGGGGCGATGGTTTGCGGCATGATTGCGCTGCGCCTTCCCGAACAGGGGTTGATCATCGGTGTCGATGAAGCCGGGCGGGGGCCGCTGGCCGGACCAGTTGTTGCCGCCGCCGTGGTACTGGGCCCAGATGCCCCGGCCGGGCTGGACGATTCCAAAAAACTTTCCGCCCGCCGCCGTGCGGCGCTTGAGGGGCAGATTCAACAGACCTGTCGCTGGGCGCTGGGTGTCGCCAGCGTGGAAGAAATTGACCAGATCAACATTTTTGCCGCGACAATGCTGGCGATGACCCGCGCCGTGGGCACATTGGCTGCGCAGTTGCCCGCTGGCGCGATTGCAGACGTGCTGATTGATGGCAACAAGACCCCGGCTGGCCGCACCGCGGGCTGGTGCTGGCCTGCGCGGGCGATTGTTGGTGGGGATGCGTTGGAGCCCTGCATCTCTGCCGCTTCGATTCTGGCTAAGGAACATCGTGACAGTCTGATGCGGGCGGCCGCAGAGCAGCACCCGCATTATGGCTGGGACCGCAATGCCGGCTATGGCACGGCGCAGCATCTGGCCGCGCTGCGCAGCCATGGCGTGACCCCGTTTCATCGCCGCACATTTGCCCCAGTGGCCCAGCTCTTGCTGTTTCCTTGAAGCGAAATCGATTTATTATACCGAGCGGGGCGATTTATTTTTGCCCTGTCGCGATTGCATCACAGCACCAGATATAGAGTCTTGGCGGAATCGCGGGACTCTACATGCTGTGCCGGACTCGTTTCGTTCCACTTGAACTATCACCCCTCATGGCTTGAATCGTAAGGATTCCTCGCGAGTCGCGACTTGACGTAGGCCTGTGGATAACTCAGTTGAGCCGCTCAATTTTATAAATCGGGGCGAACTATGGTTCAGACAATGCTGAAAGAACGGGTCCGCGCGCCGCGTGTCACCAGTGATGTGCGCACCGCTCTGCCGGTTAACACGATTATTCCGGGTGATTGCATCGAGGCCATGCGCAGCCTGCCTAGCGCTTCGGTTGATATGGTCTTTGCCGATCCGCCGTATAACCTGCAATTGGGCGGCGATCTGGCCCGTCCCGATGGCAGCCATGTCGATGCGGTGACCGATCATTGGGATCAGTTTGAAAGCTTCGCCACCTATGATCGCTTTACCCGCGAATGGCTGGCCGAGGCACGCCGGGTGCTGAAGCCAACGGGGTCGCTGTGGGTGATCGGGTCCTATCACAACATTTTCCGGGTGGGCGCGATCCTGCAGGATATGGGGTTCTGGATCCTGAATGACATCGTCTGGCGCAAGGCCAACCCGATGCCCAATTTCAAGGGGACCCGGTTCACCAATGCCCATGAAACGCTGATCTGGGCCTCGATGGGTGAAAAGTCGAAGTACACCTTCAACTACGCCGCGATGAAAACCTTGAATGATGAATTGCAGATGCGCTCGGATTGGGTGCTGCCAATCTGTTCAGGCCAAGAACGGCTCAAAAAAGGCGGGCACAAGGTTCACCCGACGCAAAAACCCGAAGCCCTGCTTTATCGCGTGATGTTGGCGACGACCAACAAAGGCGATGTCGTGCTTGATCCATTCTTTGGTACGGGCACCACCGGCGCTGTTGCCAAGCGTTTGGGCCGCGATTGGATCGGCTGTGAGCGCGAGAGCGACTATCGCGACGCGGCGCTGGAACGCATTGAAATGGCTCTGCCGCTCGACGAATCGGCGCTTACCACGATGCAGAGCGGACGTTCGGCCCCCAAGGTGGCTTTTGGCACTCTGATCGAAACCGGCTGGATTGCCGCGGGCGCGACACTGACCGACAAAAAACGCAAAGTCCAAGCGACGATCCGCGCTGATGGGTCTTTGGTATCGGGCGCCGAAACGGGGTCGATCCATGGCCTTGGCGCCAAGCTGCAAGGCGCGCCTTCGTGCAATGGCTGGACCTATTGGCATATCGAGCATGAGGGT
This sequence comes from Pseudomonadota bacterium, assembly GCA_041183725.1. Classification (GTDB taxonomy): domain Bacteria; phylum Pseudomonadota; class Alphaproteobacteria; order Sphingomonadales; family Sphingomonadaceae; genus Novosphingobium. Next base: position 5,038 of record JBEGLE010000131.1, read on the forward strand.
GTGAGCAAGCCCCTGGATGCGATCCGCCAGCTCTATCTGCTTGCCACCGAGCCTTGAGGACAGAGGGCCTTGCGCCTGCTAAGGGGCGGATATGGCACAATCCTTTTATCTCCAGCCGGTTTTAGCCAGTTCTGCCGCACATGAGGCGCAAGAGACTGTGCGGTTGGCTGGCGGCATGGTCCATGCCAGCCATGTGGTGTTGATTGCACGCGAACAAGGTGGGGTCATCCGCCGGGCGGTCTATTCGCCCAGCCAATTGCGCGATGCCTTGCCCGATTTGCCACCAGCAGTAGCGCAGCAATGGCAGGCGCTTATCACCCCGCGAGCTCCGCTGATTTGTGGCGACCAGTCAATCCGGCTTGATCAGCCGCAGGTCTTGGGCATCCTTAATGTTACGCCCGATAGCTTTTCCGATGGCGGGGCGTTTTATGATCAGCCCGATCGCGCCGATGCCCATGCTGCCGCTATGCTGGCCGCTGGGGCAGCGATAATCGATCTGGGCGGGGAGAGCACCCGGCCCGGTGCCGATCCCGTGGCAGAGCGTGAAGAACTGGCCCGGGTGGTACCGGTGATTAGGCGTCTGGCAGCTAAGGGCGCGCTTATCAGCATTGATACCCGCCGCGCGGCGGTAATGGCGGCGGCGCTTCAGGCTGGGGCCCAGATTATCAACGATGTTTCGGCGCTGCGCCATGATCCCGCCAGTTTGGCTTTGGCTGCGGCGAGTGGGGCACCCGTGGTGCTGATGCACGCCCCAGGATCAGGCGACGATCTGCACGCGGGCGGCAGCTATGATGCTGTGGTGCTGGATGTGTTTGATTGGCTGCGCGATCGCCGCGATGCCGCGCTGGCGGCGGGTATAGCCTCTGATCGCATCGTGCTTGATCCCGGCATTGGCTTTGGCAAAAGCTTGGCAGACAATTTGGCGCTGATGAACGCCCTGCCGCTGTTTCATGCGCTGGGCATGCCGGTGATGCTGGGGGCCAGCCGCAAACGGATGATTACCGGGCTGGCGGGCGATGCAGCGGCGGATCAACGGCTGGGGGGCAGTGTGGCACTGGTGATCAAGGGGCTTGATGCTGGTGTCCAACTGCTGCGGGTGCATGATGTGGCGGAAACGGTGCAAGCCCTGCGCGTATGGCAAGGGCTGCGCGGCGCATAGGCTAAGGGTTAGACCTTAGACATATATTTACAGGAAACTAAGAGCAATGGCTGTTCCTGCTTGAGCCAAGGCGCGGGTGGCGATAAGGCGAGCCGCGAACACGAACGGTCCGCTGCGCGGGCACTGTAGAAGAAGGTAAGCGACAGATGGCAACCGGCAACGATATCAAAGCAAATCAGGCAACCTATGATGGCTTCATGGGTCTGGTGAAGATCTCGATTCCGGTGCTGGCCGTGATCACGGCCGTTGTCATCAAGCTGATTGCCTGACCGATATGGCATCGGTGCTGCGCATCGCGGTTCTGAAAGAACGCGCGGAAGGTGAGACGCGGGTTTCCGCCACGCCTGAAACGGTGAAAAAGTTCATCGCGCTGGGCGCAACCGTTGCGGTTGAGCCTGGGGCAGGGCAATCGGCCGAAATCAGCGATGCTGATTATGCCGCGGCGGGGGCGGAAGTGGGCAAGGCTGCCCTGACCGGCGCGGACATCGTACTTTGCGTTCAGGGGCCTGATCCCAAAGCCCTGTCAGGTGCGCGGGCCGGGGCCTTGCTGGTTGGCGTGCTCGATCCCTTTTTGCAGCGGGCGCGGGTGGATGACTATGCCAGCCTAGGCTTTGAAGCCTTGGCGATGGAATTTATGCCGCGCATCACGCGGGCGCAATCAATGGACGTGCTGTCCAGCCAATCGAACCTATCTGGCTATAAGGCGGTGATTGAGGCGGCGAACCTTTATGGCCGCGCCTTTCCGATGATGATGACTGCGGCAGGCACGATTTCTGCGGCCAAGGCCTTTGTTATGGGCGTGGGTGTGGCGGGGCTTCAGGCCATTGCCACCGCGCGACGTTTGGGGGCGCAGGTTTCGGCCACCGACGTGCGATCCGCTACCAAGGAACAGATTCAGTCATTGGGTGCCAAGCCGATCTTCGTGGAAAACGTTGCCGGCATCGAAGGCGAAGGCGCAGGCGGCTATGCCACCGAAATGTCGGAAGAATACCAAAAGGCGCAGGCCGAACTGGTATCTAGCCACATTGCCAAGCAGGATATTGTTATCACCACGGCACTAATCCCCGGCCGGGCGGCACCGCGATTGATTTCTGACGCGCAGATCGCTTCGATGAAGCCGGGCAGCGTGATCTTTGATCTGGCCGTGGCCCAAGGCGGCAATGTCGAAGGCTCACAGCCTGATCAGGTAGTCGTGCGCCATGGCGTAAAGATCATGGGCTTTTCCAACACCCCGGCGCATCTCGCGGCCGATAGCTCGGCGCTATATGCGCGCAACCTCTACAACTTCCTCTCCGCCTTCTGGGACAAAGAGCAGGGCAAGCCGATCCTCGATGAGGAAATCGGCGACGCGGTGCGCCTGACCAGTGGTGGCAAGGTGGTGAACAGCCGGCTTTTGGGCTGAAGGAGCTTTATCGTGGACTTCATCTCAATTCTCTCCATCTTCGTGATGGCCTGTTTTGTTGGCTATTATGTCGTCTGGTCGGTGACCCCGGCGCTGCACACACCGCTGATGGCGGTGACCAATGCGATTTCTTCGGTGATCGTGGTTGGCGCGCTGATTGCTTCGGCGGCGGCGGGTAGCGCCACCTCGAAGTGGCTGGGGTTGCTCGCGGTGGTCTTGGCTTCGGTTAACATCTTTGGCGGCTTCGCGGTAACGGCGCGTATGCTGGCAATGTACAAGAAGAAGGAGAAGAAGTGATGGAACACGTCGCGCCTCCTGCTTGGTCGATGTTGGCCTATCTCGTCTCGGGTGTTCTGTTCATCCTTGCTTTGCGCGGGCTGTCGTCACCCGCCACCAGCCGCACAGGTAACCGCTATGGCATGATCGGTATGACCATTGCTGTGGTCACCACTCTGATCACCCATCAGATCGCCAGCCTGCCCGAAATTGTCGGGGCCTTGGTTATTGGTGGCGGCATTGGTTGGTTTACCGCGCGCAAGATCGCGATGACCGATATGCCGCAATTGGTTGCAGCCTTTCACAGCTTGGTTGGCCTTGCCGCCGTGCTGGTTGGGTGGTCCGCTTACTTGAACCCCGAGGCCTTCGGCATTGCCGGGCCTGATGGCGTGATCGAGGCGCAAAGCCGGGTCGAAATGGGCCTTGGCATTGCCATCGGCGCTATCACCTTTTCTGGTTCGGTGATCGCTTTCTTGAAATTGGCCGGCAAAATGAGCGGCGCGCCGATCCTGCTGCCGGGTCGCCACGTGCTTAATTTGGGTACAGTGATCGGCATTCTGGGGCTGGTTGGCTATTTCACGCAGGATCAAGGCCTGTGGGTGATCGCTACAGTGACCGCGCTGTCATTCCTGATCGGCTTCCTGCTGATTATCCCGATTGGCGGGGCGGACATGCCGGTTGTGGTGTCGATGCTTAATTCCTATTCGGGCTGGGCGGCGGCGGCCATGGGCTTTACCCTGCACAACACCGCAATGATCATCACCGGCGCGCTGGTCGGATCATCCGGCGCGATCCTTTCGTACATCATGTGCAAGGCCATGAACCGCGGCTTCCTCTCGGTTATCGCGGGCGGCTTTGGGGCTGAGGCGGCCGCTGGTGGCGGCGAGGCCAAGGAACAGCGCCCGTGGAAGCGCGGCTCGGCCGAAGATGCCGCTTTCCTGCTGAAGGAAGCGGAAAACGTTATCATTATTCCGGGCTATGGCATGGCCGTGGCGCAAGCCCAGCACGTGTTGCGTGAAATGGGTGACGTGCTGAAGCAGCACGGGGTGAACGTGAAATATGGCATCCACCCCGTGGCGGGCCGTATGCCGGGGCACATGAACGTGCTGCTGGCCGAAGCCAGCGTACCCTATGATGATGTGTTTGAACTGGAAGACATCCAAGGTGACTTTGCCCAGTGCGATGTCGCCTTCATTATCGGTGCGAATGACGTGGTCAATCCGGCGGCTAAGACTGACAAGTCCAGCCCCATCTATGGCATGCCGGTGTTCGATGTGGATAAGGCCAAGACCATTATGTTCATCAAACGCTCGATGGGCGGGGTCGGTTATGCCGGTGTCGATAACGATGTGTTCTACATGGACCAGACAATGATGCTGCTGGCCGATGCCAAGAAGATGGTTGAAGAAATCGTCAAGTCCTTGGCGCATTAAAGCCACAGGGCTGAATGCGGCGGTTGTTTCCCTTGTTTGTCCTGCTCATGGTCAGTGGCTGTGTGCAGGACATCAAGGAAAGCCGGATCAACAGCGCCTTGCTACGTGGCGGGCTGCCCGATGATCTGGCGGGCTGCATGGCGCACCGCATGGCGCAAAAGCTAACCATAGCCCAATTGCGCCAGCTTCAGGCCATGGCTGCGCCGCGGCGTTCGCTTGCCGATTATGTCGAAGCGGTCCGTCAATCGGGGAATGGCGAAGCCGTTTCGGCAACGCTGACAGCGGCGGCTTTGTGCAAAACCGGGCTTATCCGCTGAGCGCTTCGATAGGCTGCCCTGATACAGCGGTGGATCGCGTCATGCCCCGGCTGGACGCACCAGTCCGCCTTGCGTAAGGCGCTGCAATGCGTGGCACCCGTCTAGCCCCCTATGCCTGTGATCCTGCGCAAAGCCGGGGGCGTGAACATGCCACCAGCGACAGTCTGGCGCGCGGTCCGCGCGGCCCCTTTCAGCGGGACCGCGATCGCATCATCCACTCGATCGCCTTTCGCCGTTTGCGCTCAAAAACCCAGGTGTTCATCGCACCGGATGGCGATCATTACCGCGTCAGGCTGACTCACAGTTTGGAAGTGGCCCAGATTGGCCGCGTAATCGCCCGCGCTTTGGGCTTGGATGAGGATCTGACCGAGGCCCTGTGTCTGGCTCATGATATTGGTCATCCGCCCTTTGGCCATGCCGGGGAAGAGGCGCTGAATGATGCCCTTTCTGCGCAGGGTGGATTTGATCATAACGCCCATTGCCTGCGCACGCTGATGCGGCTGGAAAGCCCCTATTGCGAATTTGACGGTCTGAACCTGACGTGGGAACTGCTTGAAGGCTTGGCCAAGCACAATGGGCCATTGCCAAGGCCCAACTGGGCCTTGGCTGAATTGGATGCGGCCTTTCCGCTGGAACTGACAGACTGGTGCTCGCTTGAAGGGCAGGTTGCGGCGCTGGCCGATGATATTGCCTATGATAACCATGATATTGATGATGGCCTGCGCGCAGGGCTGCTCGATCTGGAAGAATTGCTCAGCCTTGATTTCGTTGCTGATCATTGGGCAGATGTTGCGCGGCGCTTTCCCCATGCCGCGCGGGATCGGCAATTGTGCGAACTGGTGCGCAGCCAGATTGGCTGGATGGTCAACGATCTGATCGCAGAGACTAGCCGCAGAGTGGCCGGTATGGCCAGCGTTGCCGATGTGCGCGCAGCGGGGCGGATGCTGGCCGGATTCTCGCCTGCAGTGACGGGGCAAGAACGGCAGTTGAAGCAATTTATGTACCGCAAGCTCTATCATCATCCCGAACAGCTTGCCACGGCTGAGCGGGCGCGCGCGGTAACCGCAGGCCTGTTCGCGGCCTATTCCGATCAGCCGGATCTGATGGAAAATGGTTGGGCTACGCGACTGGGTGATGATGAGCCGGGGCGCAGCCGCCATATCGCCGATTATATCGCCGGTATGACAGATCGCTTTGCCATTGCCGCCTATGCGCGGATCTATGGCGTAACACCTGAGGGATTGAGCAATGTCTAAGCCGGTGCGTATCTGCCTGGTGGGGGCGACCGGTCTGGTCGGATCAGCCCTGATTTCCGCCTGTGTTGGCCGCAGCGATGTTAAGCTGACCGCGGTTTCGCGGCGCGAGGCCAAACTGCCCAAGGGCGCGCGCATGGAAGTGCTGCTGGCCCCGGTTGAAGGCTGGGATATCGCTATTTCTGATGCGCAGCCTGATGTGCTGGTTATAGCTTTGGGTACGACCTGGAAAAAAGCCGGAAAGGATGAAGCCGCTTTCCGTGAAGTCGATGAAAAGCTGGTACTTGATTGCGCCCGCTGGGGGTTGGCCGCTGGGGCTAAACACCTGATCTTTGTTTCTTCTGCCGGGGCAGGCTGGGCGGCGAAAAGTCCTTATTTGCAAATCAAGGGACAAACGGAAGCCGCCTTAGCCAAGCTCGGCTATCCGCGGCTTGATGTGTTGCGCCCGGGTTTGTTGTTGGGGCGGCGTGAAGAATTCCGCCTTTTGGAACGCTTGGCCCAGATTTTTTCGCCGCTGCTCGATCTGTTTCTGCGCGGCAAATATGCCACTTTTCGGTCAATTCATGTCGATGTGCTGGTGCAGGCAATCTTGGCCCTGACCCAGTACAAGGTGCGTGGGCGCTTTGCCTATGACCATGATGACATCCTGCGGGCGATCCGCCGCTTAGAACTGGATGCCAATGTCCGCCGGGCGATTAACGCAGGGGTTGTGGATTAGGCGGCTTCTGATCGGTCGCTCAGTTGACTCTGTGCAGTCGCCCCGCCAAGCCCAAACCAATCGCTGATCGCGCGGGAGAGTCCCCGCGATTCGGGGTGTTTCGGGTAACCGAAAGGCCAAGGATCGCAGGGCGCCGAAGGAGCAACCGCCCCGGAATCTCTCAGGCACAAGGGACCGCGCACGATCAATAGCGATGCTCTGGAAAGTGTTACTGCATCTGCGGTAGCCGCCGAAGGGGTAACCCAGTCAGCCTAATTTCAGGCGCTGGGGAAAGCTCTCAGGTTTCCGTGACAGAGGGGGCACCGAAAAGGTGTGCCATGCTGTGCGGAGCTGTGTTTTGAGCGAATCTGATATTCCTAGTGATGAAGAAGCGATCCCGGTTGGGGTGTTGCCGCTTGATGCCTGGCACCGCGCCAAGGGTGGCCGCATGGTCGAATTCGCCGGTTATTGGATGCCGGTGCAATACGAAGGCATAATTGCCGAGCATCTGTGGACGCGGGCGCACGCCGGGCTGTTTGACGTATCGCATATGGGGCAACTTCTCATCTCTGGCGAAGGTCTGGATGCTGCGCTTGAGGCGGTTCTGCCGATTGATCTGGCCACGCTGAAGCTGGGCGCGGTGCGCTATTCCCTGCTACTGGATGAGAGCGGCGGCATTCTGGATGATCTAATGGTCTCGCGCTGGGGCGGGGGGCTTTACCTTGTCGTTAATGGCGCGACCAAGTGGGATGATATCGGCCATCTGCGTGAATATCTGCCCGATGCCATTACCCTCAACCATTTGGATGAGCGGGCCCTGTTTGCCTTGCAGGGGCCAGAGGCGGCCAGCGCACTGAAACGTTTGGTTGCGGGCGACTATCCGCTGTCTGCCCTGACCTTTATGAAAGGCGGCCGCTATACCATCGGCGGGGTAGAGGCATGGATAAGCCGTTCTGGCTATACCGGTGAAGATGGCTTTGAAATCTCCATTCCTGCCGATCAGGCCGTGGCGATTGCCGATCTGATATGTGCCCAGCCAGAGGTAAAGCCAATTGGCTTGGGGGCACGCGATTCCTTGCGGCTAGAAGCCGGTCTGCCGCTTTATGGCCATGATTTAACGCCCGAAACCGATCCGGTCAGTGCCGACCTGTTGTTTGGCATCAACAAGCGCCGCCGGACAGAAGGCGGCTTTATCGGGGCTGATCCTGTTCTGGCCATATTGGCCAAGGGCGCATCCACCAAGCGGGTGGGCCTGGTGCTGGAAGGCCGGATGGCCGCGCGTGAGGGGGCTTTGGTCTTTGCTGGTGATGTGCCGGTTGGCCGGGTCTGTTCGGGCGGTTTTTCGCCCAGCCTCGGCCATCCGATTGCCATGGCCTATATCGATACCGACAAGGCCGCACCCGGCACGGCGCTGGATATCGACATGCGCGGCAAGCGCCTGTCGGCAACGGTTGGTGCCATGCCTTTTCTTCCCCACCGTTATGTCCGCTGAGGAGTTTCAATAATGTCCCGCTATTTCACTGAAGAACACGAATGGATCGATGTTGACGGCACCACCGGCACGGTTGGGATTACCGACTATGCCCAAGGCCAATTGGGCGACATTACATTTGTTGAACTGCCCGATTTGGGTGCCAGCTTCGCCAAGGGCGCATCGGTGGCTGTGGTCGATTCGGTTAAGGCCGCCAGCGATGTTTACACCCCCGTATCTGGCACAGTGAGTGCGGCCAACCCGGCGCTTACCGATGCGCCAGAACTGGTCAATACCGATCCTGAAACTGGGGGCTGGCTGTTCCGGATTACCCTGTCTGATGCGGCGGAACTGTCATCGCTGATGGATGAGACGGCCTATCAGGATTTTATCAAGGGTCTGTGATCGCTGCCTGATCATGTGTTTGCCAAATAATGACCTTCTGCGTGGATTGAACTGATGCGATATCTTCCCCTTACACCAGCCGATCGCAGCGCCATGCTGCACCGTATCGGTGTCGACAGTGTCGATGCGCTGTTCGCCGATGTACCCGCCGAAGCGTGTTTGGCTGGGCCGGTTGCCGGTCTGCCCAACCATGCCAGCGAAATGGCGGTAGAGCGGCACATGGCGGCGCTGGCGGCGCAGAATCTGTCGGCTGGCGCAGCCCCGTTCTTTCTAGGGGCTGGGGCCTATCGCCATCACATTCCGGCATCCGTTGATCACCTGATCCAGCGCGGGGAATTCCTCACCGCCTATACGCCTTATCAGCCAGAAATTGCCCAAGGTACGTTGCAGGTCTTGTTTGAATTCCAGACCCAAGTTGCCCGTCTGCTGGGCACTGATGTGGCCAATGCCTCGATGTACGACGGGTCGACCGCCTGTTGGGAAGCCATTGCCATGGCGACCCGTATCACCAAGCGGAAGCAAGCGGTGATTTCTGGCGGGCTGCATCCCCACTACATTGCCACAGCCCAGACCATGGCCCGCTTTACCAGTGATGTGCTGGATGTACGCGAGCCGGAACTGTCAGCTACGCCAGACGATGCCGCAGTGATTGCCGCGATTGGCGATGAAACCGCCTGCGTGGTGGTGCAGTACCCTGATGTTTTGGGGCGCATTCCCGATCTGGCCGCGATTGGCGCAGCGGCACAAGCCAAGGGTGCCTTGCTGATCGCGGTGGTGACCGAGCCTGTGGCTCTGGGCCTGATCGCTGCACCGGGCACGCTGGGGGCTGACATTGTGGTGGGCGAGGGGCAATCGCTTGGCGTCGGTCTGCAATTTGGCGGGCCTTACTTGGGTCTGTTTGGTTGCCGCGAGAAATATGTGCGCCAGATGCCCGGTCGTCTGTGCGGCCAGACCGTGGATGCCGATGGGCGGCGCGGGTTTGTGCTGACCCTATCCACGCGTGAACAGCATATCCGCCGCGAAAAGGCGACGAGCAACATCTGCACCAATGC
>JBEGLE010000132.1:0-3393 GCA_041183725.1 Pseudomonadota bacterium
GTCCGCACTGATCCCGGTTCTGACCGCGGCATATTCCGGAAAACGGGTATGGAACGCGCTGGTAAAGGGCACGCCGCGCGCCCGGCACCAGCCGCGTGCGCTCCAACCAATCGGGCCTTCGGTAGCAATGTGGACAATATCGGGCTGGAACGCATCCAGCATCCGCCGCGCCGAAAACCGCGGCGCCACGGCCAGACGGATAGAGGCATAGCCCGGCAGCGGGATCGTGGAAAAACGCTCTGGCGTGATCAACTCGACTTCATAACCGCGGCGATCAAGTTCGGCGACTGTGGCAGCCAGGGTACGGGCAACGCCATTGACCTGCGGCAACCAAGCATCGGTGGCGATGGCGATTTTCATGCTACTGCCTCCACAAGTTCGGCTCTGCGGCCATCGGCCCGCAATTCCTTGGCCCAATCAATGATCTGCATGGCACCTTGCGCGTCTTCGACCAGCGCGGTGCAGCTTTCCACCCAATCGCCGTCGTTGTAATAGGTGATGCCCGCAATCTCGCGGATTTCCGCGCAGTGAATATGGCCGCACACCACGCCATCCAAGCCGCGGCTCTGGGCTTCGTGCGCCACAGCCTCTTCAAAGCTGCAGACATATTGCACGGCATTTTTCACGCGCCGCTTCAGATAGGCGGAAAGCGACCAATAGGGCATCTTTAACCGGCGGCGGATTTCATTGAACAGCACGTTGGCCCGCAGCAGAACGCCGTAAATCTGATCACCTAAGAAGGCGAGCCAGCGAGCATAGAGCACCACGCCATCAAAGCTATCGCCATGGGTCACCAGCAAGCGACGGCCATCAGCGGTGACGTGGATGGCTTCCAGCACCAATTCAACCCCACCAAAGGTCAGCCCCGCATAGTCGCGCAGCATTTCATCATGGTTACCCGCCACAAACACCACGCGGGTGCCGCGGTGCGCCATCTTAAGCAAGCGGCGGATCACTTCGTTGTGGGCATCCGGCCAGTACCAGCCCTTGCGCAGCCGCCAGCCATCAACAATGTCACCCACCAGATACAGCGTTTCACATTCGATTGAGCGGAGAAAATCGACCAGCATGGCCGCATTGCAGCCTCGGGTACCCAGATGGATATCCGAAATCCAAACCGTGCGATATTTCCGCTTAGGCCGAAAAGCCTTGGGATCAGGAATGTTGAGCCAAGCTGGGATGTTCCCTGTGCCATTGCCCGAATCTTTTGTGGCGAGAAGGTCTTCCGCCAACAGGTCTTTTGCCGCTACCAACATCAGATGCGCCCCCGCTTTGTCTGGCCTCGCGGTAGCCGGGTGATATTGCACAGCCATGACCAATCGGTGTCGGTTTGATTACAACCCACAGGGGAATTTGGTTTGGAAAACGACGTTTCAAACCATATGCAGTCGCACAAGCGTCATTAAGTCTGGCTATTGCGCCCAACGCTTTTGGAAAATGTGCGGGAATTATGGGCGTGGCTCTTATGCGACAAATCAGGGCTTTGGCCGGGCTGGCAGCCTTCGTTATTATGGCAGGTCTGTGGTATTATTTGCCCAAGCACAGCCTGATCGCACGGCGGGTCTTGGCTTGGACTTGGTCAACTTTGCTCGGCGGTTTTGGTATCACCGTCCGGCAACAGGGCTTGGTCTGCACCGAGGCCGGGACACTCTTTGTCGCCAACCATATTTCCTGGGCTGATATTCCGGTGCTGGCCGGGCTGCTGGATGCCAATTTCGTCGCCAAGGGTGAAGTTGGCACTTGGCCGGTGATTGGTCCGCTGGCCCGCCATCACGGCTGCATCTTTATCGACCGCGCCCGCCGATCAACTGTGACCGTTCAGGCCCAGACCATCCGCCAAGCTTTGGATGCTGGACAGGCGGTTATTCTGTTTCCCGAAGGCACGACCAGCGATGGCACGGGGGTCTTGCCGTTCAAAAGCAGCCTGATGCCCGATGCGGGTGATCAGGGCACAATCAGGGTACAATCGGTAACCCTACGCTATCGTCATCGTGATGGCAGCCCCCGCGACAAGGCAGCCTTGCGCCAAGTGGCTTGGCTGGATGATGATGAATTGCTCTCGCACGCTTTGGCGCTGGCTACCTCTGGTGGCGCATTGGTGGAGGTCTGCTTCGGCCCGCCAATCCTCGCCGCCAATCGCAAACAGGCCGCGCAGTTAAGCCACGCAGCTATTCTCCAGCAGTTACTGGAAGAAAACGCTTAAGCCGCGACGCTGAAACGGGTGGCGTAACGCTGCGAAATCAGCGCCACGGGCATAACCACGCAGACATCAATCGTGTTGAACGCGCTATCGACATAGGCGCCATCGCCAAATTTCGCCCCAGCGCGCAAATAGCCTTTGACCAAAGGTGGAAGCTGCAAAGCGGCGCGGCGATCATCGAAGGCATCTTGCGCCAACAGGGCCAGCGAGATGCCCTTACCATCAATCACCACAGGCCGTTGCTCGGCTGAGGCGAGATGGTTGTAATAAAGATACGATAGCGCCTCGGCATGAACCTGCGGATCGGTGCCAGGGAACGAGGCGCAGCCAAACATCAGCGCGATCGAATGCCGCGCGATATAATCGGCAATACCGCGCCACAGCAAAGAGATGGTAGCGCTGGTGCGATAGGCGGGTAAGACGCAGGAACGGCCCAGTTCCAGCAATTCGCCAGAGGCACGATCGGGATTGCCATAGAGCGGGGCAATATCAAATTCGCCTGCCGAGTAAAAACCTGCATGGCGCTGCGCCACGCTTTCGCGCAGCAGACGATAGGTGCCCACCACACGGTCTTCGGCAGGAGCATCTTCATCGATCACCAAAAGATGATCGCAGAGGGCATCATAGTCATCCCGGTCAACATGATCCGCTGCCCCGGTGACAGCAGCAGCGCCCATTTCGGCGAAAAACACCCGCCAGCGCAGACGCTGAACCGCAGAGAGATCAGCTTCGTCTTGTGCCAAACGAACAGTTAGACGGCGTGGTGCAGCCAGTTTCATGGGATCGCTCATGTTTCCTCCAAGCAACTGGGATAGCGCGCCCATGTGACGAAATTTTTACATTAAGATGAAGCCGGCATGACGCTATTGCCCTTTCGGCCGTGGCAAAGGCAGGGCTGGCAAATCGGCGCTGGGCAAACGCACTTTAAGGATGCCCGCAAGGGTTGGCGCAATAGACCGCATGTCGATCTCACCCAAAGAATGGCCTGCAGGCACAGCCTTGCCCATGATCAGGAAGGTGGAACGCACGTTGGGATTGCTGGGGAAATAGCCGTGCATGCCTTTGTAATGCGAAGGCCCGGTTAAAGGGGCCGCTGGACCAGCAAAAATGCCAGCCATGGTTCCCGGCTGCAAATCAACATAAAAGCTGGCTTGGGGATTGCCCCCCAAAGTGGCGATCTGCGGGGTTTCGAC